>NZ_JBVIIM010000015.1:92200-160684 GCF_055569765.1 Streptomyces sp. NPDC031365
AGGCGCCCTTCCAACTGCCCGAGCAGTTCACCGAGCAGGGCGGCGAGCTCGCCCAGTTCCGGGCTGTCCAGGCCGGACAGTACGGCGGTCTCGTAGGCGAGCTGCGCGGGCAGGATGCCGTCGACCGTGTCGCGTCCGGCGTCGGTGAGGCGGACGTGGGCGACCCGGCGGTCCCGGGTGTCGCCGCGGCGCTCCACCAGCCCGCGTTCGCTGAGCTGCTTGAGGCGTTTGGTGACGGCGGCGCCCGAGGAGAAGGTCTCACGGACCAGCTCGCTCGGGGTCAGCTCGTGTCCTGTGCGGCGCAGCGCGCCCAGCAGGTCGAACTCCGCGCGGGACAGTCCGGCCCGGCGCAGCGGGGCATCCTCCGCCTGCTGCAGGAGGGCGGCGCAGCGGTGGATGCGGCCGATGACCTCCATGGGCCCGGTGTCCAGGTCGGGGTGGACGGCCCGCCACTGCCGGACGACGGCGGCAACGGTGTCGCCCCTTCTGCCGGACGGCTCCCGGCCGGCGTTCCGGGGGCCCTCGTCGCCGGTCGCCGATGGTCCTTGGGTCGCCGTCATGGCCGTACGTCCTCCGTGTGCGTGCTCGCGCCGGGAAGCAGCCCCTGGCGTCGTACCGTCGCCGCGAGCGTACGGCGTCCCGGCTGCTCGGCGAGCACGACCCGCTCCTGGGCGGTGCGCGCCGGTGTTCCCCGGTGAGCGAGGCGGCGACCGGAGGAAGGCTCAGCGGCGTGACCGCGGCGACCTCGCTGAGGGCGGGCAGGTCATTTACTCATAAAATATAGCCGCTGACCTGCTACGCTCCCCCGAACGCTCCCTGTGCACTCCTGTGCGCCCGCGTGTCCGCCACCGGGGGCGGGCATCCCCTGACCGACCGTCGAACGGGTCCGGAGGGGGAGGTTCACGTGCACGGACCGGCGTCGTCCGGCTGGCTGCTGGTCGCGCTCTGCGCGGCGACCGGCGCCTACTGTCTGCTGCGCATGCGCAGCCGCGTGGAGGAGCAGCGCCGTTCCGCGGGCGGCGAGGCGCTGATGGGGTTCGGCATGGCCGTGATGGCCGTGCCCGCAACGGTGTTCACGCCGCCGCCCTGGGCGTGGCCGGCCCATGCGGCGGTCTTCGGTGCGGCGGGGCTGCACGCGTTGTGGGCGGCCCGCACGGGCGCACGCCATCTGCACCACCTGATGGGGGCCGGGGCGATGGTGTACATGGCGGTGACCATGGCCACCGCCTCCGGCACCACGCACGGGCACGGCGGATCGGGCATACCCCTGCTGACCGGGACCCTGCTGCTCTACTTCGCCGGGTACGTACTGATGACGGGGGTAGGCCTGGCGCCCGTGACCGCCGTGACCGCCGTGACCGCCGTGGCGGGCGGTGGCCCGGGCCCCGGCCCCGGCTGGGGCGACCGGCCGGAGCTGGCGCGGGCCTGCCGGCTGTCCATGGCGATCGGGATGGTGGCGATGCTGCTGACGATGTAGGGCCGTGATTGCGGTTCCGGGACCGTTGTCTGCGTCACTTCGGACCTCTGGTCCGTACCGCTGAGCGGTCCACGCTCATAAGCTGCAGGCATGATCCTCCCCGCGGTCCTGCTGGTGCTCGGCGTCCTGACCGCTGTCGTGGGTCCCCGGCTGCTCGCCCGGGCCGACTGGCCGGACCGTGAACCGGTGGTGGCACTGTGGGCGTGGCAATGCGTGATCGCGGCGGTGCTGCTGTGCTGTGCCCTGTCGATGACGTTCAGCGCGGCGGCCGCCTGGCAGGCGGTGGGCGGCCAGGTGTTCGCCACCGCGCCCCGTGCCGTCGTGGAGGCGTACTCCCTCGGCACGGCAGGACTCTGGGCGGCGACCACCGCGGTGGCGCTGGCGTGCGGCGGACTCTGGAGCGCGGCGATGCTGGTCCGGGAAATCGTACGGGCCCGCGCCCGGCGCCGGACGCGGCGGGCCCAACTGCGCCTGCGGGTCCCCCTGCTGCCCGGCGAGGAGCCGGGCTCCGAGCGGCTGGTGGTCCTCGAGGGCGAGCAGCCCGACGCCTGGTGGCTGCCCGGGAGTCCGCCCCGACTGGTCGTGACCACGGCCGCGTTGCGCCGGCTGAAGGGCAGACAACTGGACGCCGTCCTCGCCCACGAACGGGGGCACGCGCGGGCCCGGCACGACTGGCTGCTGAACTGCTCCTCCGCGCTGGCCGGCGGGTTCCCCCAGGTGCCGGTCTTCGCCGCGTTCCGCGACGAGATGCACCGGCTGGTCGAACTCTCCGCGGACGACACGGCCTCCCGCCGTTTCGGCCGGCTGACCACGGCCCTCGCCCTGGTCGAACTCAACGAGCACCGAGGGGTGTTCGGTCCCTGTTCGGACCCACAGGCCGAGGTCCCGGCCCGTGTGCACCGGCTGCTCACCCCCGCGGACCGGCTCACCGCGGGGCGGCGGCTGCGGCTGACCGCCGTGGCGTCGATGGTGCCGGTGATTCCCATCCTGGTGGCGTTCGTACCGGGATTGCGGGCACTGGGGTAGTCCGCGGACCGCAAGGGTCCGGCGGCGGTGACAGGACTGGCCCCGGACACCGCCGGTCGACAAGGATCGCCCCATGCACACCCCCCACACCGATTCCCCGCCCAGGCCCCCGCGGCACCGTCCCGCCACGCTGTCCACCGGCGTGCTGGCACTGTGCTCGGCCCTGTTACTGACACTGGTCACCGTCGAGTGGAACCCGCTGCTCGCTCTGGACGGCGACATCTCCCGCACCACCCACGGCTGGGCGGTGGCGGAGCCCGCACTGACCCACACCGCCCGCATCCTGACGGACTGGGTCTGGGACCCGTGGACCATGCGTGTGCTGTGCGGGGTTGCGGCGGGACTGCTGGTGTGGCGGTACGCGGACCGGTGGACCGCGATGTGGCTGGTCCTGACGGTCGCCGTCGGAACGGCCGTGCAGCAGGGCGTGAAGGCCGCGCTGGACCGTGCCCGCCCGGCCTGGCCCGACCCGGTCGACTCCGCCCACTACGCGGCCTTCCCCTCGGGCCACGCCATGACCGCGACGGTCGTCTGCGGCCTCCTGCTGTGGCTCCTGCACCGTCATCGTGTACGCCGCGTCCTGTGGCGCACGGCGCTGACGGTGGCGGTGATCTCGGTGACCGGCGTGGGCCTCACCCGCGTCTGGCTCGGAGTCCACTGGCCCACGGACGTCGTCGGCGGCTGGCTGTTCGGCGCCCTGGTGGTGACGGCGGCCGTGGGGGTCCACAGGCAGCGGCACCCACGCGTCGCCGCACAGCCGCGGGCAGTCGTGCCGCCGGGTGACGGGGGTCCCCCCGCTCGGACGTAGCCGGGAGTGGGGGCGATCGCGACGGCATCCCGTGAGCGCCGGGCCGCGCGAACATTCCCGGCCCACACGCGCCGGCCACCCGGCGAACGTGCACCGGGACCGGGTCGGCCACCTCGGACGATCCCCCGCGTCGCCCGAGGTGGCCGACAGCCCGGAACAGGCCCGGGAAAGGGCCCGTCCGCACGCGTTGAGTATAGTTGGCTGGCAGCCAGTCAACGCAGGAGTCCAGCATGTCCCCGCGCAGCGCCCTGGTCAATGAAGAGTTGCGGAGGCGTTCGAAGGAACGGCTCCTGCACGCCGCCGTGGAGCTGGTGGACGAGCGCGGGTTCGAGGCCACCACACTCGGCGACATCGCCGACCGGGCGGGTTCCGCGCGGGGCCTCATCTCGTACTACTTCCCGGGAAAACGCCAGCTCGTACAGTCCGCCGTGCACCGCCTGATGCACCGCACGCTGGAGGAGGCCCTGGAGCGCGAGCCGCGCGCCGAGGACGGCCGGGAGCGGATGGCGCGGGCCATCGACGCGATCCTCGGCCTGGCACGGGATCGGCCGATACTGATGCGCCAGCACATGGCCGGACTGTTGCAGGCCGAGGGGTTCCTGCCCTGCCCCGAACAGCGGCGCCTGGCCGAACTGCTGAGCGACACCGTCGCCCGGCACGGCTCACCCGACGTCGAGGCCGACTACCCCATGCTGCGCGCCCTGCTGATGGGCGCCGTGTACGCGGCCGTGATGCCGGGCGCGCCGCTGCCCGTGCCCGTACTGCGCGCGGAGCTGTTCAAGCGCTACCGGCTCGGCTGGGAGATGGGTGTCCCGCCGGACACCGGAGCACCCGGCGGGACGTGTGAGAAGGACCGGACGGACATGGCCCGGTTCTTCGCGACGGAGCCGGACGGTCAGTCGAAGTAGTCCGGCTGGGTCTGCACGTTGAGCTCGCGCATGTGGACCCAGCGGGCCGGGTCGGTGCGCCGGTCGTCGATCCTCAGGACGTCGAAGCCCTTGGCGATGTCGTTCGAGTAGATGTAGCCGTTGTAGTAGTACGCCGACCAGGAACCGCCGGTGGCGATCCGGTCGGTGGACAGCGGGCCACGCTCGAAGTACGCGATCTCCCTGGGTTTCGAGGAGTTGGTGAAGTCCCAGACGGAGACGCCACCCTGGTACCAGGCCTGGACCATCAGGTCCCGTCCCCGGACCGGGATCAGCGAGCCGTTGTGGGCCACGCAGTTCTCGGTGTCCGCCTGGTGGCGCGGGATCTTGAAGTAGCTGCGGAAGACCAGTTTGCTCCGCTCGCCCTTGCCCACGATGTCGTAGATGCCGTCCGCGCCTCGGTCCGGGCCTATCTCAGCGTTGCAGGTCGCGGCGCCGCCGCCGCCCAGTTCGTCGGTGAAGACGACCTTGCTGGCCTTCTGGTTGAAGGTCGCCGAGTGCCAGAAGGCGAAGTTGACGTTGTCCTGCACCCGGTCGATCACCCGGGGACGCTCCGGGTTCTCGATGGAGAACAGGATGCCGTCGCCCATGCAGGCTCCGGCGGCCAGGTCCTTCGACGGCAGGACGGTGATGTCGTGGCAGCCGGTGGTCTTGGAGACACCCGGGTTGGTGGGCGCGCCCGGGTTGCCGCCGCCGTCCGGCCCCTCACCCGGGAACAGCACCGGGAAGCCCACGACCGCCGCCTTGTGCGGGGCCTTGCGCGGCACCTTGATCACGGAGATGCCGTCGTGCGGCGGCCGGCAGTCGGGGTACGCCGCGTTCGGCGAGTACGAGGACACGTAGACGTAGACGTTCTTACGTTCGGGGACCAGCGTGTGGGTGTGCGAGCCGCAGGCGGTCTCGACGGCGGCGACGTAGCGCGGGTTCCGCTTGTCACTGATGTCGAAGACCTTCATGCCCTCCCACGAGGACTTCTCGGTCGCCGGCTGCGTGGTGCTGTTGCAACTGCTGTCGCTGCGCGAGGAGTCGGTGGACAGGAACAGCAGGTCGCCGGAGACGGATATGTCGTTCTGCGAGCCGGGGCACAGGACCTGGGCCACAGTCAGGGGCGCCTTGGGGTTGCTGATGTCGAAAATGCGGAAGCCGTCGTAGTTGCCGGCGAAGGCGTACCGGCCCTGGAAGGCCAGGTCCGAGTTGGTGCCGGAGAGCACGTCCTTGGGGATGTTGGCCACGTGCCGGATGTTGCCGGAATGGACGATCTCGTCCTGTCCGGGTATCTCGCCGCTCTCGATGGCCTCGCGGACCTCGGCCTGGTCGCTGCGCGAGACCTCCGTCCGATCGGCGGGTGAGTCCCCGGGGTCGGGGATGGCCGCGGCGGGGGAAGCGGTGAGCAGGGCGGCCAGCAGGCCACCGGCTGCCGTGGCAACCCCCAGCCGTCTGCGCCGGGGTCGGGAACCTCTCAACAGGATCACTGTCTTTCCTCCCTGGTTCCGTTCGTGTCGGAACGGTTTCCGCAACGGCAGTATCGTCTGGGCATGCACATACCAACAGAGGGCAACCTCGCCGCAAATGAAGTTTCTTGATCAATGCCGTGCGGAAGCGTGCTAGGACAGTCGTCGCCACTCACGAGGCGTCCCGCACCCCTCGACAAGAGGGGACACTCCAGCCACAGGAGGTCCTTGTGCACTACCGCCGTGTGCCGCGCCTGTCCGTCGTCGCCACCGGGCTGACCGCTCTGGCCGTGCTCGGGCTCGTGGGCTGTGACTCCGGCACGGACGACAGCAAGTCGTCCGCGGCGGAGGGGCCTTCGGTCATCGCGCCCGGTGCGCCCGGAGAGGAGAACCGGACCCTGTCGGCCGAGGAGGCCCTGCGGCAGCGCGCGGAGGACGACTCCCCCAACTCCGCCGACGTGTCCTACGCGCGGATGATGATCGAGCACCATGCGCAGGCGCTGGAGATGACCGGGCTCGTGCCGGACCGCGCCGGGTCGCCGAAGATCGTCAAGCTGGCCGAGCGCATCGCCGCCGCCCAGCAGCCGGAGATCAAGGCGATGAAGGGCTGGCTGAAGGGCCACGACAAGGCGGAGCGGGACAGCGGGCACGGGGCGGGGCACGACCACGCGACGATGCCGGGGATGGCCACGCAGGCCCAGCTGAAGCAGTTGCGCACGGCCGACGGCAAGGCCTTCGACCAGCTCTTCCTCACTTTGATGATCACCCATCACCAGGGAGCGATCACCATGTCCGCCGAGGTGAAGGGGCAGGGCAACAACATCTGGATCGAGGAGATGGCGGACGACGTGGTGGCCCAGCAGACGAGCGAGATCAGCCGGATGCGCGACCTGCTGTGACGGTGCCGGCGGATGACCGGCGTCCTGCGCCGAGGCGGCGGGCGCTGAGCGGGGCGTTCCGCCCGGCCGGGGCCACCGCTCGGCCGCGGGCACACCAGGGGCGCTGCTCAGTGGCGGGCGTGCCGGGGGGACAGCAGACCGGCGTCGCGCGTCCGGCCGATGAGCCGGAGCGCGCCGCGCCGGCTGTATCCGGTCTCGTCCATCACGGCGAGGACCGGATCGGCGCCCCGCTCCTGCGCCTCGCGGTACGCCCGCGCCACGAGCCGCCACTCCCCCGGCCCCCGCGGCCGGGCGGATGCGTCACGGTGCGTGCCCGTACCGGCCCCGGCGTCGGGGTCCGGCCCGGCCTCCTCCCCGCAGGCCCGCGCCAGCGGGCCCTCGATCCAGTCGGCGAACAGGGCCAGGTCCTCAAGGGCAAGCGCCGGCCTGGCCTGTACGTCCTCCACGCAGACCCATCCCTCGGACACGGTCGCGAGCGCGTCGATTCTGGCCCCGTCCCCGAAGGCCAGTCGGACATGGAGCCACCGGGTCGCCCGCTCCCCCTCCCGCACCTCCCACGCGGGCCACACGGACACCGCACCCTCCGCCGGAGAGCGATCGGAAAGATGAAGAAAAGATGCCTCGAGCACACAGGCAACGTAACGGTGTGATCAGTTTCCCTCCGTAGGAACACGCACCCCGCGCGGCGGACGCACCCTGTCAGCGGAGCGCGGAGGTGCCATGCTGGAAGACACATCAGCGATCTCCTGTCGATCCCCCGGGGTGAGGAGTTGCGCCGTGCTGCGAGTCGCCGTGATCGGTTCCGGGCCGAGCGGGTGCTACACCGCCCAGAGTCTCGTCCAACAGGACCTCCGGGCGCACGTCGATGTCCTGGACCGGCTGCCGTGCCCGTACGGCCTGGTCCGTTACGGCGTGGCCCCGGACCACGAGAAGATCAAATCCCTGCAGAACAGCCTCCGCGCGGTACTGGAGCACGAGCGGGTGCGATTTCTCGGCGGGGTGCCGGTGGGACCGGGCGGGGTGCCGGTCGCGCGACTGCGGGAGCTGTACCACGCGGTGGTGTACTGCGTGGGCGCCGCGACGGACCGGCGGCTGGGCATCCCGGGCGAGGAGCTCCCGGGCAGCTGGTCGGCGACCGAGTTCGTGTCCTGGTACAGCGCGCATCCGGACGCGGTGTACGACGGTGTCCTCGGCGGGGTGCGGTCGGCGGTCGTCATCGGCATGGGCAACGTCGCCGTGGACGTCACACGCATGCTGGCCCGGGGCACGACGGAACTGAACCCGACCGACATGCCGCACGCGGCCCTGACCGCACTCGCGGCGAGCCGGGTGACGCGCGTTCACCTGGTGGGCAGGCGCGGCCCGTCCCAGGCCCGCTTCACCACCAAGGAGCTGCGCGAACTGGGCACCCTGCCGGACACCGCCATCGCCGTGGATCCGGCGGAGTCCGCGCTGGATCCGGCGTACACGGACCCGTCCGCCCTGCCCACCCCGCAGCGCCGCAACGTCGAGGTACTGCGGGGCTGGTCGGCCCAGGCCGTGGAGCCGGGCGTCCGGCGGCTGATCCGGCTGCGCTTCTTCCTCCGCCCGGCCGAACTGGTCGCCCGGGAGGGCAGGGTGGGCGCGGTGCGCTTCGAGCGGACGATGCCGGACGGACGCGGTGGTGTCACGGGCACCGGTCGGTTCGAGGACATCGAGGCGCAGTTGGTGCTGCGGTCGGTGGGCTATCGCGGGGTGCCGCTGGAAGGGCTGCCGTTCGACACGGCCGGGGGCACGGTGCCGCATCTCGCGGGGCGGGTGCTGCGCGGTGGCACCGTCGCTCCGGGCGAGTACGTGGCGGGCTGGATCAAGCGAGGGCCGACGGGCGTCATCGGTACCAACCGGTCCTGCGCGAAGGAGACGGTGACGTCCCTGTTGCAGGACGCCGCCCTGTTCACCGACCATGACCTTCCCGGCGATCCGCTTGCGGCGCTGCGGGCCGACGGCATCGAACCGGTCCTGTGGCAGGGCTGGCGGGCGATCGAGGAGGCCGAGGCACGGCTGGGCGCCTCCCTCGGCCGGGGCATCGTCAAACTCCCCGACTGGGAGTCCCTGCTGTCGGCGGCCCGGACGGCCGGCACGTGAGACCGTCCCGGCCACGGACGGATCCCACAGGCCGGCCACGCCTGGAACGCCCCGAGAGCGCCGGCGCCCGGACATCGCCGGACGAGGCGCTCCGTCTCCGCCGGGAACAGGCACCACGGCCGATCGCGCCGGGCGAGAACCCCCGGAGGGAGGAGAGCTCCTCCTCCCCTGGCCCGTCAGGACTCGCTGCGGCGGCCCGCCTGGTGGATGGCCGCGGTGAGCAGGGAGTCGAGCATGCCCGGGAAGAGGTCGTCCAGGTCGTCACGGCGCAGGGCGTTCATCTTGGCGGTGCCTTCGTAGATCTGCCTGATCACGCCGCTCTCACGCAGCACCCGGAAGTGATGGGTGGTGGTGGACTTGGTGACCGGCAGGTCGAAGTGCGAGCAGGACAGCGCGACGTCCTCGGCGGCGAGCTCGCGGACGATCCGCAGGCGTACGGGATCGGAGAGCGCGTGCAGCACGCCCTCCAGCCGGATCTCCCCACGCGTGGGGTGGGGCAGATCACGACTGCTGGGGGCGGCGGTCGGCACGGCGGCGGCTCCACATTCGTTCCGGGAGGAACCTCCATGGTACGAGAAGCGTCGTAGTTTGACATTCGCCGTACTACGACGAGTATCGTACGACCCGCACCTCCCCGGTCCCGGTCCTCGCCGAATGGAGCCCACCGTGAGCACACTGTTCGAGCCGTACACCCTGCGCGACGTGACGATCCCCAACCGGGTGTGGATGGCCCCGATGTGCCAGTACTCGGCCGCACCCGACGGATCAGGGGCCGGCGCCCCCGACGACTGGCACTTCGCGCACTACGCGGCCCGCGCGGCCGGCGGCACCGGTCTGATCGTCACCGAGGCCACCGCCGTGTCGCCGGAGGGCCGCATCTCGCCGTACGACCTCGGCATATGGAACGACACCCAGGCCGAGGCATTCCGCCGGATCACCCGCTTCCTCGCCTCCCAGGGCACCGTCCCCGCCATCCAGCTCGCGCACGCCGGCCGCAAGGCGTCGACCGGCCGGCCCTGGAAGGGCGGCACACCGGTCGGCCCGGAGGAGCACGGCTGGCAGCCGGTGGCGCCGAGCGCCATGGCCTTCACCGAGACCCACCCGACGCCCGACGAGCTGTCCGCGGATCAGATCAAGAAGATCGTCGGCCAGTTCCGCGACGCCGCTCACCGGGCGCTCGCCGCCGGTTTCGAGATCGCCGAGATCCATGGCGCCCACGGCTATCTGATCAACGAGTTCCTCTCCCCGTACTCCAACCACCGCACGGACACCTATGGCGGTTCGTACGAGAACCGGACGCGCTTCGCGCTCGAGGTCGTCGATGCCGTGCGTGCGGTCTGGCCGGAGGACAAGCCGCTGTTCTTCCGCGTTTCGGCCACGGAATGGCTGGAGGAGTCCGGCTGGACCCCGGATGACACGGTCCGCTTCGCCTCCGAGCTGCACGCCCACGGCATCGACCTGCTCGATGTCTCCACCGGCGGCAACGCCTCCGGTGTACGCATCCCGGCCGGACCCGGCTACCAGGTCCCCTTCGCCGCGCGGGTGCGGAACGAGACGCCGATGCCGGTCGCCGCCGTCGGCCTGATCACCGACGCCGGGCAGGCGGAGAAGATCCTCGCCAACGGAGAGGCGGACGCGGTACTCCTCGGCCGTGAGCTGCTCCGCAACCCCTCGTGGGCCAGGCACGCGGCACGCGAACTGGGCGGCACGGTCCATGTCCCGGATCAGTACCACCGCTCCGCCTGACCCGTCCGCCACGCTCCGCGCCGATGGCCCGAGGTGCCTGTCGCACCCGGGCCATCGGCATGCCCATTCCTGACCGAATACGATCCACGCACGGCGTTGACCAGAAAGCGCTTTCCCTCTACGTTCCGTTCAGCAGTGTGACCGGTGCACTCAGCCAGTCACCATAGGGCCATCATTCTGAACCATGTTCATGAGCATGGTCCGCACCCCCACACCACGACAGAGGGAACGACATGACTCCCACGACACGACCACGCACCGGAGGGCGCGCGCTGACGAGCGCGCTCGCCACCCTGGGCCTCTCAATTGGCATGGCCATGACCGTCGAAGCATCCGCGGCGGACGCCGCCACCTGGCCGACCCCCAACGGAAGCCAGGGCGTCTCCTCCACCATCTCCGTGTCCGGCACCAAGGACTACGCGATGAAGCGCCTCTACGGCACGGGCGACCTGGGCTCGGGCGGCCAGGACGAGGACCAGGGCCCGATCCTCGAGCTGGCGGACGGCGCGGTCCTGAAGAACGTCATCCTGGGCGCCCCCGCGGCCGACGGCATCCACTGCAAGGGCTCCTGCACCCTGCAGAACGTCTGGTGGGAGGACGTCGGCGAGGACGCCGCCACGTTCAAGGGCAAGTCGTCGGGCTCGGTCTACACCGTCAGCGGGGGCGGCGCCAAGGAAGCCAGCGACAAGGTGTTCCAGTTCAACGGCGCCGGAACGCTGAACGTGTCGAACTTCGCGGTCAAGAACTTCGGCACCTTCGTCCGCTCCTGCGGCAACTGCTCCACGCAGTACCAGCGGACCATCAACCTCAACACCATCGAGGTGAACTGGAAGGGCGGCAGGATCGCCGGCATCAACACCAACTACGGCGACAGTGCGACCCTGCGGAACATCACGATCATCGGGGACAGCAGCAAGAAGATCATTCCCTGCCAGAAGTACATCGGCAACGACGACGGTGACGAGCCCGACAGCAACGGCTCGGGCCCCGACAGCACGCACTGCAAGTACGCGTCGTCCGACATCACCTACCGGTAGCCCCCCACGGGTGACGGCCGTACGAGGCGCCGCGCGGGGCGCTTCGTACGGCCGTCCGCTCTCCGCGCGCACGCGCGTTCATGCCCCGCCCACCCGCGCCCGGACCTCCCCCGCGAGCTCCCGCCGGTAGCTGGCGTACGCGGCCCGCAGCATCTCACCCGGCCAGTCGGCGGGCAGCAGAACGGCGGGCAGGACGGGGTCGGTGAGCAGATGCCGCACGACGGCGGCGAACGCGGTGAGCCGGTCGGCGGGGCGGGCGGCGCGGCCGGCATGACCGAGGAGCGCGTGGGCCATCCCGGACCAGGCGTCCAGCGCCCACAGGCTCGCGGCGAGCTCACCGGCCGGCCGGCCCGGGCGGGCCGTACAGCGCTCGGCCACCCCGTCCAGGGCCGCGGGCAGGCGGCGTTCCAGATTGGCGGGACGCAGCCACACCCCCTCGCGGAGTTCGGCGAGCCGCAGTCCGGCGAGCCGGGTGCGCAGGTCCGCCCGTTCGGCAGGGCCCCGGCCCGTCGCGGTGATCACCACCAGTTCCCAGTCGCCCTCCCACGCGCGCGTGCGCGGCCGTACGGACTCGTCCTGGCGGCGCTGGCGTTCCAGCAGCCGGTCACTGAGCCGGTACCCGGCGTCCGTGCGCCGCAGGTCACCGGCAGCGGCCATCCGGCTGAGCGCCGCGCGGAGCGTGGAGCCGCCGACGCCGAAGCCCTCCAGGAGCCGCCCGAGTTCCTTCGCCGAGAGCTGCGGCGGGTGGGAGCCGAGCAGCAGGCTCAGGACGACCGACCGCGCGGAGAGAGGACGCAGCAGCAGGTCGTCCGTTGCCGGCGCCGGCTCGTTCCTCCGCATGGGGCCGTACTCTACGTCTCCGCTCATGTTGCATGATTGCTGCAACCGCAGGGACGATGCAACACTCGGGGTCATGGCCACCACACTCCCGGACGCGCGGCAGCCGCATCCCGCAGCACGCGGCGCCGATCGTGACCTCACACACGACGTCACCAATCAGCCCCCTCCCCTGACCCCGTACGACGCCTCCGAGGACACCGCACTGCTGGAGGGCCTGCGACGCGAGGGTGCCGGGTGGGCCGAGGAGGATCTGCGGCGGCTGGGCCGGCTGGCCGGCAGCGCGCAGGCACAGGAGTGGAGCGATCAGGCCAACCGTCACGAGCCCGAGCTGCGCACCCACGACCGGTACGGGCACCGGATCGACGAGGTCGACTTCCACCCGAGCTGGCACCACCTGATGCGTACGGCCGTCGCCGAGGGGCTGGCCGCCTCACCCTGGGCGGACGACCGGCCCGGCGCCCATGTCGTCCGTACCGCGGGCGGGCTGGTGTGGGGGCACACCGACGCGGGACACGGCTGCCCCACGTCGATGACGTACGCGGCCGTTCCCGCGCTCCGCCGGCAGCCGGAGCTGGCGAAGGTGTACGAGCCGCTGCTGACCAGCCGGGAGTACGAGCCGGGCCTTCGGGTGCCGGCCGAGAAGCGCGGGCTGCTGGCCGGCATGGGGATGACCGAGAAGCAGGGCGGCTCGGACGTCCGGACCAACACCACCACGGCGACGCCGACCGCCGAGCCCGGCGTCCACACCCTGCGCGGGCACAAGTGGTTCACCTCCGCGCCGATGTGCGACGTGTTCCTGGTGCTCGCGCAGGCCCCGGACGGGCTCTCGTGCTTCCTGGTGCCGCGTGTGCTGCCGGACGGCACTCGCAACACCTTCCGCATCCAGCGGCTGAAGGAGAAGCTGGGCAACCGGTCCAACGCCTCCTCCGAGCCCGAGTTCGACGGGACCGTGGCCTGGCTGGTCGGTCCGGAGGGACAGGGCGTGAAGACCATCATCGAGATGGTCAACTGCACCCGGCTGGACTGCGTGATGATGTCGGCGGCACTGATGCGCAAGACGCTCGTGGAGGCCGGCCATCATGTGCGGCACCGCAGCGCCTTCGGGGCACGGCTGGTGGACCAGCCGCTGATGCGCAATGTGCTGGCCGATCTGGCGCTGGAGTCCGAGGCCGCGACGACGCTCACCCTGCGGCTGGCCGGAGCGGCCGACCGCGCGGTGCGCGGAGACGCAGGGGAGGCCGCGTTCCGCCGGATCGCGACGGCGGTCGGCAAGTACTGGGTCACCAAGCGCGGCCCGGCCTTCACCGCCGAGGCCCTGGAGTGCCTGGGCGGTAACGGCTACGTCGAGGACTCCGGCATGCCGCGGCACTACCGCGAGGCCCCGTTGCTGTCGATCTGGGAGGGCTCGGGGAACGTCAACGCCCTCGATGTGCTCCGTGCGGTCGGCCGGGACGTGGCCACCGCGCAGGCGCTCTTCGACGAACTCGCCCTGACGCGGGGGGCGGACGCCCGGCTGGACGCGGCCGTGGCCGGGCTGAAGGACCAGCTGGCCGAGGGATCGCAGGCGAGCGCCCGGCGGCTGGTGGAGCGGATGGCCCTGGCCCTCCAGGGCTCACTCCTCGTCCGGCACGCCCCGTCCGCGGTCGCCGACGCCTTCTGCGCGACGCGACTGGGCGGTGACTGGGGGCACTCCTTCGGCACGCTGCCGTCGACGGCAGCACTGGACGCGATCGTCGCGCGTGCACTGCCCGAGAGCGGCTGACACGTCGTCAAGCCCCGCGCACCGTTTCGCGCACCATCACCCCCGCCCTGCGCGCCTGGTTGCCGGTGCCGTGGTGCGCCGCGCCGGCACCAGGCGGGTTCCGGGGGCCGTGGCAGGTGCGACATCCACGGGGACGAGCGATTGCCGCGCAGCGGCCAGGCGCTGGTGAGCGCGCAGCCGGCGGCGGGCTGCCGATTGCCGGTTGCCGATTGCCGATTGCCGGTTGCCGGTTGCCGCACGACGCGACCTGCGGCGGGACCCGAGCCGCAGGCGACTGTCAGTGGTGGGGTGCAGACTGACCGGTGACCGAAAAACAGGACGTCGAAGACGACGTCGCGGAGGTGATCGGCATGACCGAAGTACTGCTCGCCGTGGGCACCCGCAAGGGACTGTTCATCGGGCGCCGACGGGGTGGCGTCTGGGAGTTCGACGAAAGCCCCTGCTTCAACGCACAGGCCGTGTACTCGGTCGCGATCGACACCCGGGGGGCGAGCCCCCGGCTGCTGGCCGGCGGGGACAGTTCGCACTGGGGCCCGTCGGTGTTCCACTCCGACGACCTGGGCCGCAGCTGGACCGAACCGGCTCAGCCTGCCGTCAGGTTCCCGAAGGACACGGGCGCTTCGCTGGAGCGGGTCTGGCAGCTGCACCCGGCCGCGGCGGAACCCGACGTGGTGTACGCGGGCACGGAACCGGCCGCGCTGTACCGCTCGGAGGACCGCGGGGAGACCTTCGAGCTGATCCGGCCGCTGTGGGAGCACCCCACGCGCGCGAAGTGGGTGCCGGGCGGCGGTGGTGAAGGGCTGCACACCGTGCTGACCGACGAACGCGACCCGCGCGCGGTGACGGTGGCGGTCTCCACGGCGGGCGTCTTCCGCACCCTGGACGGAGGCATGAGCTGGGCCCCGTCCAACTCCGGTGTGTCCGCGGTGTTCCTGCCGGACCCCGACCCGGAGTTCGGCCAGTGCGTGCACAAGGTCGCCCGGGACGCGGTGAACCCCGACCGGCTGTATCTGCAGAACCACTGGGGGGTGTACCGCAGCGACGACGCGGGCGGGCACTGGACGGACATCGGCGAGGGACTGCCGTCGACGTTCGGCTTCGCGGTGGTCGCCCATCCCCACCGCGGTGACACGGCATATGTGTTCCCGATCAACGCCGACTCCGACCGGGTGCCCGCCGGCCGGCGCTGCCGGGTCTACCGGACGACGGACGCGGGCAGGAGCTGGGAGCCGCTCACGGCGGGGCTGCCACAGGAGGACCACTACGGCACGGTGCTGCGCGACGCGATGTGCCACGACGGGACCGACCCGGCCGGCCTCTACTTCGGCAACCGCAACGGCGAGGTGTACGCGTCGGCCGACGACGGCGACAGCTGGCGGCAGTTGGCGTCGCATCTGCCGGACGTGCTGTGCGTGCGTGCCGCGGTCGTCGGATGAGTCTGGGAGGGACCCCGCCGGGTCGTGGCCACGGGTTGATCTCCGCAGCCGTTGCGGCAGTAGGGTGACGCGCGTGGCACCACGACCCTTGAATGAGATCGTCGAAGCGGGCTGGGCGAAGGCCCTGGAACCGGTGGCCGGACAGGTCGCCGGGATGGGGGACTTCCTGCGCGCGGAGATCGCCGCGGGACGCACCTATCTCCCGGCCGGAGCGAACGTCCTGCGGGCCTTCCAGCAGCCCTTCGACGAGGTGCGCGTTCTGATCGTCGGGCAGGATCCGTACCCGACCCCCGGACATGCGGTGGGGCTGTCGTTCTCGGTCGCGCCCGAGGTACGGCCGCTGCCCGGCAGCCTCATCAACATCTTCCGGGAGCTGAGCACCGACCTGGGCCTGCCCCAGCCGTCCAGCGGTGATCTCACACCGTGGACCGAGCAGGGGGTGCTGCTGCTGAACAGGGCGCTGACGACGGCACCGCGCAAGCCGGGTGCCCACCGCGGCAAGGGCTGGGAGGAGGTCACGGAGCAGGCGATACAGGCGCTGGCCGGGCGGGGCAAGCCCCTGGTCTCCATCCTCTGGGGGCGGGACGCCCGCAACTGCCGTCCCCTGCTCGGGGATCTGCCCGCGGTGGAGTCGGCGCACCCGTCCCCGATGTCAGCCGACCGCGGGTTCTTCGGCTCGCGCCCGTTCAGCCGGGCCAACGACCTGTTGATCCGTCAGGGCGGCCAGCCGGTGGACTGGCGCCTGCCGTGACCGGGACCGGCTATCTCGCCGTGGACTCCGGAGGCTCGGGCCTGCGGGTCGCCGTCGGGGCCGGCGGGCGCGGTCCGCTGGCCCGGGCCGAGTCGGGAGAACCGGTACGGACCGGGGAACGAGGCATTGACCCCGGGCACCTCATGGAACAACTGGTGCCGGTGGCACGGGCGTTGTGCGCCGAGGCCGGCATCGGGGCGCCGGTGGTCGCCGTGGTCGGCGCGGCCGGGATGGCCAGCCTGGGGGACGCGCTGCGCGCGGAGCTGCCCGGCGCGCTGGCCCGCGAGCTGGGCGTGCGGCGTGTGGCGTTGGCGGCCGACGCGGTCACCGCGTACGTCGGTGCCCTCGGGTCCCGGCCCGGCGCGGTGATCGCCGCCGGTACGGGCCTCATCGCGACCGGCACCGATCTGACGGCCTGGCGCCGGGCGGACGGGTGGGGACATCTGCTCGGGGACTGCGGCGGCGGTGCCTGGATCGGGCGGGCGGGCCTGGAGGCGGCACTGCGCGCCCACGACGGGCGGGAAGGCGGCTCCGCGCGGCTGCTGGCGAGCGCCGAGGACATGTTCGGGCCGGCGGCCGGCCTGCCCGGCCGGCTGTATCCGCGTACCGACCGGCCGGCCGTTCTGGCGTCGTTCGCGCCGCGGGTGGGCGAGTGCGCGACCGGGGGTGATCGGGTGGCCGTGGAGATTCTGCGGGCGGCCGCCCGGCACATGGCCGACTCCGCCGTGGCGGTGTGCCCGGCGGAGGGTGAGCCGGCGGTCGGTCTCACCGGCGGCCTGTTCCGGATGGGTGCTCCTCTGCTCGGCCTCGTGGAGGAGGAACTGGCGAAGCGGCTGCCCCAAGCCCGGCGGGTCATGGCCGAGGCCGATCCGCTGCACGGAGCGGTGCGGGTGGCGGAGGACCTGACCACCGGTTCCTTCACCCTTCCGGGCGACGCGAGGATGCTCTGCGTGACGAGCCCGGCAGGTGAGGACGTCACACGCACGGACGACGCCCGAACGTAACTCATCCGACAAAACCGGACGGATACCGCTCACCTGCACCCTCCCCGAACAGGGGAGCCCAGGAAACCACTAACATGCCGCAACATGAGCACCCCCACTGGGCCCGCGTCCGGCCTGCCAGTACGAATGCCGCGCCCCCGTCAGCCCGGGCGGCACCGCCGTCCCGAGCCGCTGGTGGCTCCCGAGGACGCGCCCGCGCTCGTCCTCGCCGTGCCGGGTGCGCCCAGTAGTGCCACCCGCTCGCTCGCCGACGAGGTCGTGAGCATCGCCCGTTCCGAGCTGCCCGGTCTGGACGCCCGGATCGGCTACCTCGACGGCGACGACGAGTTCCCCTCGATCACGTCCGTCCTCGCGCACGCGGCCGAGGAGCGCACCGCCCGCTTCGAGCAGGCCCGTGCCGCCGGTATGGACGTCAAGGAGCCCGACGGCCCCGTCGCCGTCGTCGTGCCGCTGCTCGCCGGTCCGGACAGCGCACTGCTGCGTCAGGTACGCCAGGCCGTGATGGACAGCCGCGTCGCCGCCGAGCTGACCGATGTGCTGGGCCCGCACCCGCTGCTGGCCGAGGCGCTGCACGTACGGTTGTCGGAGGCCGGCCTGGCCCGCGCCGACCGGGCCCGTCTGTTCACCGTGGCGACCGCCGCGGACGGCATCATCCTCGCCTCCGTGGGCGGTGACGAGGCCGTCCAGGCGGCTGGGATCACCGGCATGCTGCTCGCCGCGCGCCTCGCCGTGCCGGTAATGGCGGCGGCCCTGGACCAGGAGGGCTCCATCGCCTCCGTGGCCGAGCAGCTGCGCGGCTCCGGTTCGCAGCAGCTGGCGCTCGCGCCCTACCTGATCGGCCCGGAGATCGACGCGAGCCTGATCGAGGAGGCCGCGAGGGAGGCGGGCTGCTCCGCCGCCGAGGCGCTCGGTCCGTACCCGGCGATCGGCAAGCTGGCCCTGGCCAAGTACACGACCGCCCTGGGCATCGCCCCGCAGCAGGCGCAGAACACCGCGGCCCACTGACGCGGCCGGCGCACGCAGGACGCCGAAAGGGTTCGCTCCGGTTCTCCGCGGTTCTCCGGGGCGGGCCCTTCGTCGTGTCCGGGCGCCCCGGTCAGCGGGTGACCACCACGCAGGACGCGGCGGGTACCGGGATCGAGCCGCCGCGCCGTGGCACTCCCGTGTCAGGATCGAGCGAGAACCAGGTCACGTCCCCCGAGCGCTCGTTGGCGACGTACAGGATGCCGTCCGAGGCGGTGATCGCCCGGGGCCAGTGGCCGCCGCAGGACACGGTGGTGAGCGGGGTCAGCGCCGCTCCCTCCTCCTCTGCCACGAACACGGACAGAACGTCCTCGCCGCGGGTCGCGGTCCACACGAAGCGGCCGTCGGCCGAGACGGCCACACCGGACGGGAAGGCGTCGCCGGCCGGGGTGCCGGGCAGGACCGGGATCTCCGCGAGCGGCTTCAGCGCGCCGTCGGCCGCGTCCCAGCGGCAGACCACGAGCGTGGGGCTGAGCTCGTTGAGCACGTACGCGTACGAACCGCCCGGATGGAAGGCAAGGTGCCGCGGTCCCGAGCCCGGACGCAGGGCGATCTCCCGGTGCGGTACGAGCACGCCGTCGACCGGCGCGCACACCCGCACCGAGTCCGTACCGAGGTCGACACCGACCGCCCAGCGGCCGCTGGGGTCCGGCTGCACCTGGTGGGCGTGCGGGCCCCGCTGGCGCTGCGGATGAGGGCCGGAGCCGCTGTGCCGGAGCACCCCGGAGACGGTCCGCGCGAGACTGCCGTCCGCGCGGACCGGGACGGCGCTGATGCTGCCGGAGCCGTAGTTCGCGGTCAGGACGTGCCCGGCGAAGAGGCTGACGTGGGTCGGCCCGCTCCCGTCCACCAACACCTCACGCCCGGCCGGTTCCGGGCCGCCCCCGGTCACGCGGAACGCGGCCACGGCGCCCTCGGCCGTCTCGCTGACCGCGTACAGCATGCGGCCGTCGGGCGACAGTGCCAGCCACGACGGGTCGGGTACGGCGTTCACGGTGTCCAGGGGCGTCAGCGCGCCGCTCCCGGGGGCGACGGCCGCGGTGACGATGCCCGGGCCTCCCGCCGCCGTGAACGATCCGATGAACGCCCGCCTGCCGTCCGCCACGGCTGTCCCCTCTCGTCCCATGCCGACCGGGTGACGGTAACAGTCGGTCATACGTGGCCCGGATCGGGAGGCATGCGGGAACGACCCCGCGGGTCAGGCCCCGAGCAGCGGGGAGCGGGACGGCGTGCGCAGCGGTGCGGCGAGTTCGGCGAGGGCACGTTCCAGGCCGTGGAGGTGGGCCAGGGCGGGCTCGGAAGCCGCCGGGGCCGTCCGTACCGCGATGTCCCCTCCGCCGGTGAGCGCCTCGACCGCGGCCTCCACGCGCCAGCAGGCGGCGGCCAGCCGGGCGTCGTGCGAGGCCTCCGGGTCGGCGGCGACGGCGACGAGGCCTCGGATCTCCCGGGCGCAGTCGTCGAGCAGGGCGAGCACGCGGCGGGCACGCCGTTTGCGGCCGAGCACGGGGTTCAGGGGGTGCACCAGCGGGGCGACCGAGAGGCGCACCCGGGCGAGCAGCTGCTCCAGCTCGGCCACCATCGGTGCCGGGTCGGCGTCCGCGGATCCGGCCAGCCGCGCGGCCGCCTCCGCGGTGCACGCGTGGACGCAGCGCAGCGCCCGCTGGATCCAGATGTCGGTGATGCGGTGCGTGGTCACGGGCAGGACGAACGCAACCGCCAGTACGGCGCCGAGCGCGCCAATGCCGGTCTCCACGACCCGCAGTGCCAGCAGAGCGGGGGACAACACGCCCAGCAGGCCGTAGAGCATGGCGGCGAGCACGGTCACCCAGAGCATCATCCAGGTGTAGGACACGGCGGCGGTGTAGAAGATGCCGAAGACGCAGACGGCGACGACCAGGGCCGTGAGCAGCCCCTCCCCGTGCGCGGGGACGGCGACGAGCAGCGCGAACCCGATGCCGATGACCGTGCCCAGCACCCGCCGGAAGCCGCGCACCAGGGTCTCGCCGCGCGAGGTGGTGTTGACGAAGACCCACCAGGTGGCGCCGACCGCCCAGTACCACCTCTGCCCGGACACCAGCTGGCCCACGACCAGGGCGAAGCCCGCGCCGGCGGTCGCCTGGACGGCCTGGCGCGTGGTCACCCGGGCCAGCCCCGTGCCACCGGGCGGTGCCGGAACGGTGGCGGGGGGCAGACGGCGCTCGTAGCACCACGCTCCGAAGCGCACCGCGGCGGCGGCGAGCACGGACAGCACGACGGAGGCGTACAGCTCGGGCAGTTGTTCCGTCCTCGCGTGCAGGAACTGCGCCACGAAGTACGTCATGAACGCGAAGACCCCGAGGCTGTGCCCGCGGGGCCCCCAGCGCCGGGCGTACACGCCGAGCCCGACCACGGCGAGGAAGGTGAGGTCGCGGGCCACCGGCTGGCCGTGCAGCACGGCCGCGGCGGCGAGCACCGGCAGGCCGACGGCGGGCAGCAGTGCGGTGGTGACGGCCTGTCCGCGGACCGTGGCGTCGGTGACGGTGAACAGCGCGAGCAGCGCGGCGAGCCCACCGGTGACGACGCCGGTGAGCGAGTGTCCGGCCAGACCGCAGACGACGACGGCCAGCCCGACGCCGAGCACGGCACGCGCCGCGAAGCGCAACCGTGTCCGGCCCGGGTCCGGGACCGTGAACGCCCTCTTCAGCACCGCTTGCCCCCTGGAATCCGATGGTGTGCGCCGTGGCATGAGAAAGGCGCCGCGGGGATCCGCAGCGCCATCGACCCCTCCATATGAGCATTACTTCCCCCAGTGGCTCAACTACCTTCCGCAAAGGTGCGCCATTGGTACAGTTCCCATGGCACTTCTACGGCCATCGCCGTGCCAATGGCCGACACCGGGACCCGAGACCTCATGGCCGTGGACGAACTCGACACCCGCATCCTGCGGCTGCTGCTGGAGCGGCCGCGCACCAGCGTGCGCGAGTACGCCCGGATCCTCGGGGTCGCCCGCGGTACCCTGCAGGCCCGTCTCGACCGGATGGAGCGCGAGGGCGTGATCACCGGCACCGGACCCGGGCTCTCCCCCGCCGCGCTGGGCCATCCCGTACTGGCGTTCGTGCACATCGAGGTGACCCAGGGGCACCTGGACGAGGTGGGCGACGCGCTGGCCGCCGTACCGGAGATCGTCGAGGCCTTCTCCATCACGGGCGGCGGTGATCTGCTGACCCGGGTCGTGGCGCGCGACAACGCTCATTTGGAGGACGTGATCCAGAAGCTGATCAGCCTGCCGGGGGTGGTCCGCACGCGCAGTGAGGTGGCACTGCGCGAGCGTGTCCCGCACCGGCTGCTGCCGCTGGTGGAGTCGGTCGGCCGGACGGCGCGGAAGTGAGCCCTGCCATGCCGGACCCATGAGCACGCTCTGCACCCTCTCGTTCGTCTTCGATCTCGACGAGACGTTCGTGTTCCACGGGCCGGTCGGGATGGTCACCCGTCCACCCGAGGCGGTGCGGTTCGGGCTGTGTGACAAACCCGCCTCTCCGGCGGCCTGCTGCCCCTTCAGACCCCGGTGCCGGGGAGTTGCGCCGCGTCACGCCCTGGACGGCCTCGAGCCGGCCCCGTTCGCCGAGGGCACCGGGGTGTCCCGACGTCCGCGGACGTCCGGCGCGCGGAACCGTGTGTGATCTCCGGCACGTCGGACGCCGACGTCGCCGGCACCGGCCGGAACGAGGACGGCACCGCACTGCTCGACGACCGGTCCGGGCCGGCGCGCCCTTCCGCGGCGAGGAAGCACTGGTGGCAACGCTTGATCCATGGTGGATGTTCGGGTGGACGCCGGTCTGCTGAAGCCGCGCCGAGGGCGACACGGTGGTGCGTACGGCACGGAAGGCCACGTGGGCCCGCCGAGACCGTCGGAAAATTCTTTCCCGAACGGTGATTGTCCCGCGCCTGGCGTCCGTACTCCCTGCTGTTGGGCCGTTGACATCCCAGGAGGCACGATGCGCATCTCGCGCAGCACGGCAGGAACCGCGTTCGTGGGCGGAGCCATGATCCTCACCCTCACCGCGCTCGCCTATCCCACCATGCTGGGCGTACAGAACACGTCGACCAAGCAGGACCGGGTGGTGGCCAACACGAACTACGGCCCGCTGACCGAGTCGGACCGTGACTTCGTGGTGAAGGTGCGCGCGGCCGGGCTGTGGGAGCACCCGCTGGGGCTGCTGGCGATGGAGAGGGGGACGACGCCGGAGATGAAGGAGGCGGGCGAGCACCTGGTCGTCGGTCACGGGCGGCTCGACGACTCCTGCCGCAGGATCTCCCTGGAGCTCGGCATCACGCTGCCGAACCAGGCGTCACCGCAGCAGCAGGGATTCGTGGAGACCGTGAAGTCCACCACCGGCAAGGAGTTCGACTCGACGGCGGTGAACATCATGCGGGTGACACACGGGCAGATCTTCCCCGCCATCGCCAACATCCGGGCCAACACCAGGAACACGCTCGTCCGGCAGCTTGCCGACCAGGCCAACGACACGGTGCTCGACCACATCACGGTGCTGGAGAGGACCGGACTGGTCAACCACGAGCAGGTCAACTTCCAGCAGACCAGCCCGCCCAAGATGCCGCAGGAGCAGGTGACCCCGCCGGCGCCGCAGGCGGGCGCGCCGGTCCTCGCGCTGGAGATCCCCAAGGAGCTGGAGGACCTCAACACGGCCTCTCCGGCACCGTCACCCTCACCGACGGTCAAGTAAGGGCGCGCTCACGCAGGCCGCGGCGGACCCGTACGGTCACGACCCGCGACGGGGCCTGCCCCGCCGCGGGTTTTTCGTCGTGCCGCCGTTGCCCGACCGGCGGCCTTGTCCCCCCGGCCCGCGAGCGGTCAGCCGTCGCCGCGCGCCGCCGGCGTCGGTCCGCTCGCGCTTCTTCTCCTGCTCCGGCTGCTGCGTGCGGCCGCGGGTGCTGTTGACGGTCCGGCCCCGGACGATCCCGATGAAGTCCTCCACCTGGTCCGTCGTCGCCGCCTCGGGCCAGGCCAGCGCCACTGCCGACTCGGGAGCCGCCTCGAGCGGCCGGTGGGTGAGATCCTTGCGGTGGTGCAGCCGGGCGAGCGACAGCGGCACCACGAGCACGCCGATCCCGGCCGCGACGAGCTCGATCGCGTCCTCGGTGGTGGCGGGCCGTTCCAGGGCCGGCCGCCCGGGCAGGCTCTCCCACTCGAGGACATCGTCGAGGGGGTGCAGCACGATTTCGTCGGCCAGATCCTCCACGGACACCACGTCTGCCGCCGTGACGAGATGGTCCCTCGGAACCACGACAACCGTCTGCTCGGTGTAGAGGGGGATCGCGCTGAGGACCGTACGGTCGACGGGCAGCCGGACGAGGCCCGCGTCGGCGTCGCCACCCAGCAGCAGGTCCTGCGCCGCCTCCGCGGGCACCTGGGTGAGGATCAGCGGGACGCCGGGCAGCCGCTCGTTCCAGATACGCACCCACTTGCCGGGCATCACCCCGGGTACGTACACGAGCCGGAACGAGGGGGACACTTCCGAGCCTGTCACCGGGCCAGGTTACCGGCCGTGGTCGGTGGTGGCGCACACGCTCGATACCCTGGACGCCATGACGCAACACCAGAGCACCCAGACGATGAAGCCCGCGACCGCGGCGAAGAAGCTGGGTGTGTACCTCGAGGCCACCCCCGACGCGTTCCGGGAGGGTGTCGTCTCACGCGCCGAACTGAACGCGCTCCAGGCGGAGCCGCCGCAGTGGCTGCGGGACCTGCGGCGCGACGGCCCGCATCCTCGGCCGGTGGTCGCGGCGAAACTGGGCGTGTCCATCGCCGGTCTGGCGCGCGGCGGAGTCACCGAGCCCCTCACCACCGAGCAGATCGAGGCGCTCAAGCAGGAGCGCCCCGAGTGGCTGGAGCGGGAGCGTGCCACTCAGGCCGAGGTCCGCAAGGAGGGGGCACGCATCAAGAAGCGGGACGCTGAGCGCGCGGAACGCGACGACTGACACGTCCCCGCACGCCGTTTCGAACGCCCCCGGCCGGGTCTCCGGCTCCCGGGGGCGTTCCGGTCTCCGTGGGGCGTTCCCTTCCCGGTGGCCGAAATACGCCAGCCCGCGCCACCCTTCCGGTGCTTAGAAATATCTACGAGCATGACCCGTACCGCACGCGCCCGCAGCGGCGCGGCCGACCGTGCCCGGGGTGGGGACATGCACAGCGTCATGTGGAAGCAAGCCGTCGAGTGGCTGGCCGCGGCGGCCACGGACCCGCAGGAGTGCAAACGGGAGTGGGACCACGGCAAGGGGACGGCGCTGCTCGCGGCCGGCCGTTACTGGGACGTGCTCAGCGTGCCCGACCGGCTGGGACTGCTGGCCCTGGACCTCCTGTGGCGGGATCCGCTGAAGGCCCCCGGGCCCACGCTGGTGGACGTCACGGCCCGCAGGGTGGGCTTCTTCCTGCCGCCCGACCCGGTCAGCGAGTGGGTGGGCTTCGGGGTACGGCACGTGAGCCGGGGTTCCTGGGTCGCCGTACCGCCGCCGTACCGGCCCGCCGGCCGGCTGGAATGGCTCGTCCCCCCGGACGGCACCGGCAGCCTGCACTCCCCCGGCCCGCTCGAACTGGCCTTGCGCAGGGCGACCGGCACACTCGCCGTGCTGGCGCCGGTCAGTGCGGAGCCGGCGGGGCCGGACTGCTGGTGAACCGCTCGCGGGAGTCCTCGGCGGGCCGCCCGAGGAGGGGGACGCGGAAGGGCACGGGCAGCACCGTCGCACGCTCGCTCACGGTAGAGGCGGCGAAGGAGGCCCACAGGCCGTCGCGGTGCTCCGGGACCGTGTGCCCCCTGGCCCGCCACTCCGCGACCAGGGCCGTGTAGATCGGTGTGTGACCCGCATACCCGCTGGTGAGTTCGGCGTACGGCCGGCCCGCGGCGTCGTGCCCGAGAAGGCGCCGCGCCGTCCCAGTGCTGTCCATGCCGGAGCAACGCGCCGTCGTGCGCCGGGGTACGCCGCTGACTCCCGGTCCGCCCGGCCGGATGAAGGCGTCACCCGACCGGCCGTAGAGGCCGGACGCGGCATCCTGGACACGGACTGAACAATTGTTTAGCATACTGTACATGCGTTCACTCCAGGACGACCGGACCACCCGGGCCGTCATCCGTGACGAGGCGTTGCGGCTGTTCGCCGAGCGGGGCCCTGAGTCGGTCACTGTGCGGCAGATCGCCGGGGCGGCCGGTGTGTCGGCCGGACTCGTGGTGCACCACTTCGGGTCGAAGGACGGACTGCGGCAGGAGGTCGACCAGTACGTCCTGGCCGTGTTCGAGGCGATGCTCCGCGAGCTGACCGACGGGGGCGGTCGGGAGCTGCTGCTCGGTCCTGACGCCGAGGCGGTCTCCCTGAGCGAGGCGTTCACCCGGCATCTGCCGGCCGACTCGCCCCTGCCCGGCTATCTGCGCCGTCTGCTGCTCACCGGGTCGGACACCGGCCGGGTCCTGTTCCGGCGGTTGTTCGAGCTGAGCCGCCGGACCCTGGACGAACTGTCGGCGGCCGGGCTGGCGGCACCGGGCGGGGACCCCGCCGTCCGGGCGGCCCTGCTGCTCGCCAACGACCTGGCCGTCTTCCTGCTGCGCGACCACCTCGCCGACGTCCTCGGCACCGATCCGCTGTCCGCCGCCGGTATGGCCCGCTGGGCCCCGGAGCTGCTCGGCATCTACGCGGGCGGGTTGAACGCGACACCACCGGAAGAGGCGCCCCCCAAGACCTAGGGAGACTTCGCATGCCATCCGCGACCGTACTCGCACCACCCGCGCTCGAGGCTCGTGACCTGCACAAGTCCTACGGCACCCAGCAGGTTCTGCGCGGTGTGGACCTCACCGTCGCGCCCGGACAACTCGTCGCCGTGGTGGGCGAGAACGGTGCCGGGAAGTCGACGCTGCTCAAGGCGCTGGCGGGGGTCCTCACCGCGGACCGGGGCGAGGTGATCTGCCGCGGGACGCTCGGCCACTGCCCGCAGGAGCCCGTGCTGAACGGCAGTCTCACCGTGGAGCAGCATCTGCGGTACTTCGCCGCCGCCCGGCGGCTGCCCGGCCTGGAGCGTGGTCACCAACTGGTCCGGCAGCTGGGGTACGAGCAGTACCTGGCGACGGTGACCGGGGAGCTGTCCGGCGGCACCCGGCAGAAGCTCAACCTCACGCTGGCCCTGCTGCACGACCCGGACGTGCTGCTGCTGGACGAGCCCTACCAGGGGTTCGACTGGGAGACGTATCTGCGCTTCTGGGAGCTGGCCGAGGAGCTGCGTTCCCGTGGCAAGGCGGTCGTGGTCATCACCCATCTCGTTTTCGAACAGGACCGCTTCGACCACCTGGCCGACCTCGCCGACGGACGGCTCGTCACCCGCGCCACGGGCGCCACGAGGACGAAGGAGGCCCGCCATGCGGACGCCTGACACGGAACAGCCGCGGCTGCCGTACCGGCCGTTCCCCACCGCCCTGCGCTTCTCGGTGCGCGACCAGACCCGCAACCGGCTCGCCGGACTGCTGCTCGTGCTGTTCGTGCCCGCCTGGTACCTGCTGATGGACGCCCTGGCCGCGGGCGAGGTACTGGAGTTCAGGCTGTACGCGACCGGTGAGGTGCTGCGTGTCGACGGCGGCAGGCTCACGCTGATCACGGCCGGGCTGAACTGTGTCACCATGATCGCCGGCTTCGTGGTCTTCGACGCCGTACGCAAGGCGCTGGCGTTCGACCGGCGACTCGTGTTCGCCGGTTACGGTCAGGCCACCCTCATCGGCGCCAAATCCCTGGCCGTGGTGACCGTCGCCACCGCCATCGCCCTCTACACGGCGCTGGCCCTGCTCTTCTTCTGGCGTCCCTCGATGGAGGGCTGGTTCGCCGTGCTCGCGGGCTTCACGGTCATCGCCCTCACCTACGGTGCGCTCGGCCTGCTGCTCGGAGTGGTCGTCAAGCGTGACCTGGAAGGCTTCTTTCTGATCATCATGGGCGGGCTGATGGACACCTTCCTGCAGAACCCCCTGGGCAATCCGCTGGCCAACGAGCCCGCGCTGCGGTGGTTCCCCTCCTTCGGCCCCATGCAGTTCGCGGTGGGCGGCTCCTTCGGGGACACCGTCCTGTGGGGGCACCTCGCCCTCGGCCTGACGTGGGCGGCCGCGTTCAGCGCGGTGGGGCTGGCCGTGTTCCGGATCAGGACCCGCAGCCGGAACCGCGCACGATGACCGGCCGCCGGTCCGTGCCGGGCCGGGGTTGACCCTCGACCTTGTCGAGGGACCAGGGTCACGGGTGTGGAGAGCGAGATGCGCAGCATTGGTGAGATGGCCCGGTACAGCGGGCTGGGCGTGAGTGCCCTGCGGTTCTACGACCGTGCCGGTGTCCTGGTCCCGGACCGGGTGGATCCGGTGAGCGGCTACCGCTGGTACGCGCCCGGGCAGCTGGACGAGGCCCGGCTGCTGGCCCGGCTGCGCCGGGCCGGCATGCCGCTGGCGGACATCCGGCTGGTGCTGGCCGGCTGGGCGGGCCCCGACACCGATCTCGTCCGGCAGCTTCTCGAGGCGCATCTGCGCCGGCTGGAAGAAGGGCTGTCCGACGCCCGCGACGAGTTCTCCACGCTCCGAGCCCTACTGGACCAAAGGGAGAACCCCATGACCTCGCTCCGCACCGACACCGCCGTCCGGCTGTCCCTCTCCGGCCCCGGACTGGCCGCCGCGCTGGACGCCGTCCGGTTCGCGGCCGGCACCGACCCGGAACTGCCGATGCTCGGCGGGATCCATCTCGACATCGACGACGGCGCGCTGCACGTCGTGGCCACCGACCGGTACCGGATGGCCGTGGCGCGCACCGCCGCCGACGGGCACGGCGGGCCCCGCGTGCAGATGACCGTGCCCCTCCCGCTCGCCGACGCGATGCGGGCACTGCTGGACTGCGATCAGGAGGTGCGGCTCGCCGTGGACGGTGACCGCGTGACCCTCGAGGCCGGTGACCGGCAGACGGCCGGCCGGTGCCTCGGCCACGACTTCCCCGACTACCGGCGCCTGGTCCGCCTCCCGGCCGGGCGCCGCGCCCTCGTGGACGTGCCGGCGTTCCGGGAGGCGGTGCGCACCGGCCCCGTCCGCGCGGGCGAGGCGCGTGAGCAGGACGGGGTCTCCTTCGAGTTGAGCGTGCTGGCGGTGTCGGACGACGGATCGGTCACCCTCGTCGGCGAGGGAGCCGCCGGCCAGGACCTCGTCGGCGTCAACCGTGCGTTCCTGCTGGAGGCACTGAGCGCGGGAGCCCGCGACCGGCTGGTCCTGGAGTTCGGCTCCGCCACGGCGCCCCTCGCCGTCCGCCGGCCGGACGACGAGCACGTTTTCTCGCTTCTGATGCCGGTACGGCTGGAGGAGTAGGGGTCTGGCCTGCGGGATCAGGCCGGGGAGGACTGACCGCTCCTCGAAGCCCGGATGAGCGGGGTCCGGCGCGGCCGGCGACACGGCGGAGGAGAGGGCTCCGATCCGCCGGACAGACCCCGGTCCGGCCGGAGAACCAGGAGGGCGCCGTCCGTACCTGCGGACGGCGCCCTCCGGGCCGCTTCACCGTTCGACGCCGCTGTCCTCCACCGGTTCCAGCGTCGCCGCGGCCTGCGTCGTGCCCTGCACGGGTACCGCGTCGGCCGATGCCGTACGACGTGTGGTCAGGCGCAGGGCGATGGGCTCGGTGTAGCGGGCGGTCAGCGGGCCGAGGACGACCAGGACCAGAACGTACGCGGTGGCCAGCGGGCCGAGGTCCGGCTCGATACCGGCGGTGACCGCGAGGCCGGCGATGACGATGGAGAACTCGCCGCGGGCGACCAGGGTGCCGCCCGCGCGCCAGCGCCCCTTGGGGGAGATGCCGGCCCGGCGGGCGGCCCAGTACCCGGTGGCGATCTTCGTCAGAGCGGTGACGACGGCCAGCGCGAGGGCGGGCAGGATCACCGGCGGAATGGACTGCGGGTCGGTGTGCAGGCCGAAGAAGACGAAGAACACCGCGGCGAACAGGTCACGCAGCGGCGCCAGCAGGTTGTGCGCGCCCTCGGCGACCTCACCGGACAGGGCGATGCCCACCAGGAACGCACCCACGGCCGCCGAGACCTGAAGCTGCTGGGCCAGTCCCGCGACCAGCAGCGTGAGCCCCAGCACGACCAGCAGCAGCTTCTCCGGGTCGTCGCTGGAGACGAACCGGGAGATGACCCGCCCGTAGCGGACGGCGACGAACAGCACCAGCCCCGCGGCGCCCAGCGCGATGCCCAGGGTGACGCTGCCCGTGGCGATGCTGACGCCGGCCAACAGAGCGGTGATGATCGGCAGGTAGACCGCCATCGCCAGGTCCTCGAGCACCAGGATGCTGAGGATCACCGGGGTCTCGCGATTGCCGAGCCGGCCGAGGTCGCCGAGCACCTTGGCGATGACA
Organism: Streptomyces sp. NPDC031365; assembly: GCF_055569765.1. Taxonomy (NCBI): domain Bacteria; kingdom Bacillati; phylum Actinomycetota; class Actinomycetes; order Kitasatosporales; family Streptomycetaceae; genus Streptomyces; species Streptomyces sp. NPDC031365. Next base: position 121,908 of record NZ_JBVIIM010000015.1, read on the forward strand.
CCGGAGGAGGAGATCCAGGTGACGCCGGCCAGCACCACCGCGGCGACCGGGCCCCAGCCGAGCAGCAGGGCGAGGGCGGCGCCCGGCAGCGCGTTCAGCGTCATGTCCACGAGGCCGGCCGGGTACTGGGTCTTGAGGTTGGAGACCAGGTCGCTGGCCGTGTACTCCAGTCCGAGCATGAGCAGCAGCAGGATCACGCCGATCTCGGCGCCGATCGCCACGAACTCCTCACTCGCGCCGAGCGGCAGCAGCCCGCCTTCGCCGAACGCGAGGCCGGCCAGCAGATAGAGGGGGATCGGGGAGAACTGGAGGCGGCCGGCGAGGCGGCCGAGCAGACCGAGCCCGAGGATGATCGCACCGAACTCGATCAGGAAGATCGCGGATGAGTGCACGCGCTCACTCCCGACCGAGAATCGAAGCGGCGGCGTCGATGCCCTCACGGGTGCCGATCAGGATCAGCGTGTCCCCTCCGGCCAGCCGGAAGTCCGGCGCGGGGGACGGGATCGCCTCGGCCCTCCGCAGCACGGCCACGATGGACGCTCCGGTGTCGGTACGCATCCGGGTCTCACCCAGCAGTCGGCCGTTCCAGTGGGAGACGGAGGAGAGTTCGATGCGCTCTGCGACCAACCCGAGGTCGGTGGTGTGCAGGAGGTTGGGGCTGTGGTGGGCGGGCATCAGCGCGTCGATGAGCGCTGCCGACTCCGCGACGGTCAGGCGCAGCGACCGGGCGCAGGCGTCCGGGTCGTCGGAACGGTAGACGTTGACCGTGCGGGCACCGTCGCGGTGCGCGATGACGGACAGGTGCTCGTGCTCACGCGTGGTGAGGTCGTATTTCACGCCGATGCCCGGCAGCGGCGTCGCGCTCATCCGTGGAGCAGGCACAGCCCGTCCCCTTCCCGATTCTTCTGATGTGATCCGGTGCGGGGTGCCGGACCGGCCGTCCCACGGCACTGGTGTCCACCCCCACGGGGTAATGGTGCCATCCCGCCAAACGGCCGGAACATGGGTGCTGCCACGGATGGACAGGGGCCGGTGCTGCGGAAAAGGATCGCGGGGGAAAGCGTGTTGCCGCAGCTGGGAGTCTTCCTCACGGACCGGTGCGCGCGATGACGAGTACGTGGCGTCCGCCGTGGTACTCGGAAGCGCCGCCGGGGACGGGAGTGTGAAGTGGACGACACGGTGATCGTTGGAGTGGACGGTTCGCCGTCCAGTGTCGCCGCTGTGGACGTCGCGGCCGATGAGGCGCGGCTGCGCGGCGCGCGGCTGCGGATCGTGCACGCCTTCAGCCGTCCGGCCGACCTTGACCCGATGATCCACGGGGTGCTGGCACAGGCCGAGCAGCGTGCCCATGACCGCACGCCGGGTCTTGAGATCACCCGGACCGTTGCGTCCGGCGAGACGCTGACGGTGCTGCGCAGCGAGTCACGGCACGCGGTGCTGACGGTGGTCGGCGAGCGCGGCCGCAGCGGGTTCGGGGGTCTGCTGCTGGGCTCGACGGTCGTGCAGCTGGCGGCGCACGGGCACGGCCCGCTGATGGTGGTCCGCGGCCGGGAGAATCCGCAGGGCCCCGTTCTTCTCGCCGTGGACGGCTCGCAGGCCGGAAACGCGGCGGCGGCCTTCGCCTTCGCCGAGGCAACGCTGCGCGGGGCCCCGCTGGTCGCGATGCACGTGTGGAACACCTGGGGCGAGCCGACGCCGTACGAGGGACCTGCCGATCCGTTGAGCGTGGTCGTGGACCTCGACCTGCTCGTGGAGCGGCACCGGCGGCTGCTGGAGGAGGCGGTTGAGCCGTGGCGGGCCGCTCACCCACGGGTCCCGGTGGAGCTGCGCCTTGAGCGGGCCCGGGTGCGTCACGCGCTGCTGGACGCGGCCCGGGAGGCCCAACTGGTCGTGGCCGGGGCCCGGGGGCACGGCGGTTTCGCCGGGATGCTGCTCGGTTCGGTCAGCCAGGCACTGCTGTATCACGCCGACTGCCCGGTCACCGTCGTCCGTTCAGAGGGCAGCGGATGAGGGCCTGCCTGCCCTGAGTTCCGCCCGATCCCCCGGACGGGCCCCAGGGTCTGGCTGGCAGTTCGCGTCGTCCGCCCGGTGGCCGGCCCGGCGGCGCCGTCGAGTGCACGCGCCGGTGCCACCGGCCAGGCGGGAACTGCCAGACGCACGCCCCGGGTGAAGCCATGTACACGACGCGGGCCTCCGGGCATGCGGAGCGCGGTGCACGAGTTCGAGGCGCGCGAGGACGGGTGAGTCCGTGTCTCGCTCACGTACGACGCACCGGATGCGGTCGGCAAGCCGGCCGCGCGCACCGGCACCTACCAGGGCACTTCGCCCGGCTCGTCCCGGACCAAGCGGTCGTGGAGGTCCTCGAGTCCGAGACCCGGGACCCCGCGCTGCGCGGCACGAGGGCCATGGACTGAGGGCCATGCCCCCCCCACGCTCACCGACGCCGACGGCGGCACGGTCGTCTCGATCGTTCACGAGGGCGTCCCGGACGCGGTGCCCGCCGCCGACAACGGGGCCGGGACGCGTGCGGCCCGGCCCCGGCACATCCCGCCCGGTTCGCGCAGGACGGTGACGGGCCTCAGCGCCCGGCTGGGCCGGTTCACAGGGCGATCACGGCGCGCACCAGTGTTCCCTCGGCCGAGCACAGCACCGAGGTGTCCACGGAGTACGCGTCGACCAGCGCGAGGCCGCGGCCGGACGTGGCATCCATGTCGGCCGGCTCACAACGGGGCGCGGGACGTTGCCGCCAGCGCCCGCTGTCGCGCACCCGCACGGTCAGGGAGGCCTCGTCGACTTCGAACGTCACCTCCAGGTCGGGGCTGCCGCTGTGCAGGACGGCGTTGGTCCCCAGTTCGCTGACGATCACGGTGAGGGCCTCCTCCGCCGCTTCGGGCAGTCGGTGGCTGCGGACCACCGCCCGCGCCAGCCGCCGCAGCCGCGGTACGGCTCGCGGGGAAGCCGGAAGAACGGTCGCGACCCGGAAACCCCTGGTGCTCGGCGACACGCTCTCGTGCAGCCGGTCGCATCCCGTCGGCCCGACCGCCCCGAGGGCTGCCCCGGCCGGGCTCGGATCAGTCACTTTCATCACACCGGACTCCTACCTGCGCAGCCGACCCAGTCGGCAGCGGGGCCCGCCGATCCCTCGGGATCAGGAGGCCTTACGTGCTCCACGCTGCCCGCCGTCCGCGGTGCCCGGCAATCAGGGCAGACTGAGTACGGATACGCAAACAACCGGAGACACGCGTGGAACGGGGTGACGAACCATGCCGGAGAGCGCTGGGACGGCGAACGATGCCGAGACGGCGCTGCGCGGACGGCTCGCTTCGGCGCTCGATCCGAAGGGGGCCGGCCGGCCGGTGCTGCTGCTGGTCGAGGGCGCGGCGGGCACCGGCAAGACTCGCCTGGTGAACCGGCTCGGTGCGGCGATGGCGGGCGCCGCCCGTCGGACGGCATCCGTCGAGCAGCCGGCCGGCGCCGGTCCGCGGCTGCTCGTCGTCGAGGACGTGCACCGGGCGTCAGTCGACGACGCCACCCGGCTGCGCGCTCTGCTGGCCGCCCCGCCCGCTCACTTCGCGTGCGTTCTGAGTTACCGCCCCGAGGAGCTCACCGCACCGGGACTGGTCCTCGGACCCGACACCGATTTCCCGGCCGCCCTCACGGTCGCACGGCACGTCGTGGAGCCGCTCGGCGTCACCGAGGTGCACCGGATGGCCGCAGCCGCCCTGGGTGCGGACCGCTGCACGCCTGCTCTGGCCGCCGCGCTGCACCGTGCCTCCGGCGGTGTCGCCCAGACCGTCGCGGACCTGCTCGACCTGCTCGTCACGGGCCCACGTGCCGCCGGCCGGCCGCTCTCCTCCGAACTCGACCGGCTCGGCATACCGCCCCGGCTCGACACCCTGACCCTGCGGCGCACGGCCGCCGTGACGGAGGAACACCGGCAGATCGTCTTCGCCGCCGCCGTTCTGGACGAACCCGCCACCTCCCGCGACCTCGCCGTCGTGGCCGGTCTCCCCGGTCGGATGGGCGCCGACGCCCTGTCCGCCGCCCTGCGGGCCGCCGTGCTCGAGGACCGCGGTGACGGCCGGTACGGCTTCGGCTCACCCCTCGCCGCGGCCGCCGTCCGCCGCGCGGCGGACGGTCCGGTTCGCGAGGCGCTGCACCGGCGGGCCGCACACCTGCTCACCAGACGTCAGCCCGTCCCGTGGGAACGTGTGGCCGGCCACCGCCGCGCCTGCGGTGACGCACGGGGCTGGCTGCACGCCGTCGAGCGGGCGGCCCTGCAGTTCGAGGACGCCGGCGAACAGCAGCGAGCGGTGGGCCTGCTGGAGTCGGCGCTCGCCACCGGTCCGGTCCCCGAACAGGCCCGGTCCCGGCTCGCCAGACTGCTGGCCCGCTGTGCCGTGGTGGGTCTGCGCTCCGACGAGACGCTGAAGGTGCTCCGGCACATCGCGGCGGACCCCGGTCTTCCCCCGGCCGTGCGCGGTGAGATCCGCCTGGACCTGGGGCTACTGCTGTGCAACCAGACGGGCGAGGTCTTGGAAGGGCGGGACGAGCTCGCCCGTGCCGTGGACGACCTGGCGGGCGAGCCGGTCCCCCTGGCCCGGGCGATGTCGGCACTCGCGATGCCGTACGGACCGGACGCGTCGTTCGCCGAGAACGTCGCCTGGATCGAGCGGGCCGTGACGGTGGCCGAGGAGTCGGGCGACCCCGTGGTACAGACGGCCGTGGCAGCGAACCGGGTGAGCGTCCTGCTCAACGGCGGCGACCCTGCGGCCTGGCCGCTCATCGAGCGGTTGCCCCGCGACAGCGATCTCGTCGGCTGCCGTCAGCAGACCTCCCGAGGCCTGTGCAACGCGGCGGACGCGGTGGTGTGGCTCGGTCACTACGACACCTCCCGCGCCCTGCTCGCCGAGGGCGTCGCCCTGGCCGCGCGCAGCGGTGCCGCCTACGCCGAGCAGACCGGCCGTGGCTGCGCGCTCGTCGTCGACTGGGCGAGCGGGCACTGGTCCGGACTCGCCGAGCGGTGCCGGGCCTTCGTCGACGAGTCCGGCGACATGCCCTACCTCGCCTCCGACGCCCGGATGGTCCTCGGCCTGCTGGCCCTGGCCCGTGGTGAGTGGGCCGACACCCTCGACCATCTGACCGGACCCGGTGCGGCCGGCCTGGACACCGGCCCGGTGCCGATCTCGGCGACCGTGTCCGGCGCTCTGATCAGGCTCGCCCTCGCCCACGACGATGTCACCGGCGCGGCCGACGAGGCGGACGTCGCGTGGCGGCGGCTGCGCGCCAAGGGGGTCTGGGCCTGGGGCGCCGAACTCGCCCCGTGGGCGGTGGAGGCGACCGTGCGGGCCGGGGACATGCCCGCCGCGGCCGCGATGACCGACGAGTTCGCCGCGGGCCTGGACGGGCGCGACGCGCCGTCGGCGGATGCCGCGCTCACATGGACCCGCGGGGTCCTCGCCCAGCACACGGGAAGGACGGCGGAGGCCGCACGCTGCTACGAGGAGAGCGCCACCGCCTACCGGAAGCTGCCCCGGCCCTATCACGCGGCCCTCACCGCGGCGGGCGCCGCCCGCTGCGCCCTCGCCCTCGGCGGGGACGGCGGACCGGCCGTCGCCGCCCTCTCCGACTGCGCCTCGGCCTTCGACGCCCTCGGCGCGACCTGGGACGCCGCCCGCACCCGCGCCGAGCTGCGCCGGCACCAGCCGGCGGCGGAACGCCGGCCACCCGGCCGTCCCCGGTACGGGGACGTACTCTCGCCGCGGGAGGAGGAGGTCGCGGAACTCGCCGCTGCGGGCATGTCCAACCGGGAGATCGCCACCACGCTGCATCTCTCGCCGCGCACCGTGGAACAGCATGTCGCACGGGCCCTGCAGAAGACCGGTGTGCACTCCCGCCAGCAGCTCGCCCGGGCCCTCGGGCCGGCTTCGGATTGATTGCGTATCCGTGGAACCCGCTCTCCGCAAGGGGCGTCGGCGACGGGTGCGGCTCGCGTCAGCCGAGGAAGCTGAGCCGTACGCGGCGGTCGGGGTTGTCCTTGTTGGTGTCGACCAGGCACACCGACTGCCAGGTGCCCAGTTCCAGCCGTCCGTTCACCACCGGGAGCGTCGCGTGGGGCGGTACGAAGGCGGGCAGGACGTGGTCGCGGCCGTGGCCGGGGCTGCCGTGCCGGTGCTGCCAGCGGTCGTCGGCGGGCAGCAGGGTGTGCAGGGCGGACAGAAGGTCGTCGTCGCTGCCTGCGCCCGTCTCGATGACGGCGATCCCGGCCGTGGCGTGCGGCACGAAGATGTTCAGCAGGCCGTCGCGGCCGGCCGCCGCCTCCCGCAGGAAGGACTCGCAGTCGCCGGTGAGATCGACGACCCTCTCGTCGGAGCCGGTGGCGATGTTCTGGACTCGGGTGGTGAAGGCATGGGACATGCCCTCCATCCTGGCCGACGCGGCGGGATGCGCGCGGGAGCGCCGAGGGAAGATCCGCGGCCTGCCCGCCGTTGGTAGAAGCGTGAACGATACGCACGAGGTCGAGGCAGTCGTCATCGGGGCCGGGCAGGCCGGACTGTCGAGCGCCTATCATCTGCGGCGCAACGGGTTCGAGCCGGACCGCGACTTCGTGGTGCTGGACCGCTCCCCCCGCCCCGGCGGTGCCTGGCAGTTCCGCTGGCCCTCACTGACGTACGGCAAGGTGCACGGGATGCACGCGCTGCCCGGCATGGAGCTCCACGACGCCGATCCGGGCCGTGCTTCCTCCGAGGTGATCAGCGAGTACTTCGACCGCTACGAGCGGGCCTTCGGCCTGCGGGTGCGGCGGCCGGTGGATGTGCGGGCGGTGCGGGAGGGGGCCGGCGGGCGGCTGCTGGTGGAGACGTCGGAGGGCACCTGGTCGGCACGGGCGCTGGTCAACGCCACCGGCACCTGGGACCGGCCCTTCTGGCCTCGCTGTCCGGGCCAGGGAAACTTCCGGGGGCGGCAGTTGCACACCGCGCAGTACCCGGGGCCGGAAGCGTTCGCCGGGCAGCGGGTGGTCGTGGTGGGGGGCGGCGCCTCGGGCACCCAGCATCTGCTGGAGATCGCCCCGTACGCGGCGGCCACGACCTGGGTGACCCGGCGGCCCCCGGTCTTCCGTGAGGGCCCGTTCGACGAGGAGGCCGGACGGGCAGCCGTGGCGCTCGTCGAGGAGCGGGTGCGACGGGGGCTGCCGCCGCACAGTGTCGTCTCGGTGACGGGTCTCCCACTCGACGATGCGATCCGAGAGGGTCTGGCGGACGGCGTGCTCGACCGGCAGCCGATGTTCGACCGGATCACGCCGGACGGTGTGGAGTGGGCGGACGGGCGGCAGGTGACGGCCGACGTCATCCTGTGGGCCACCGGTTTCCGTCCCGCCGTCGACCATCTCGCCCCCTTGCGGCTTCGGGAGCACGGCGGCGGGATCCGGGTGGAGGACACGCGCGCGGTCGCCGATCCGCGTGTCCATCTGGTCGGCTACGGCCCCTCGGCGAGCACCATCGGCGCCGGCCGGGCGGGACGCGCGGCGGTCCGGGACGTCAAACGGCTGCTGGCACAGGAGGAGCAGGTCGCGGCATGACGGCCTGGGCCGTGCGGTTCACTTCTTCGCCGCTTCGTCCGCCTTCTTCTGCCGGGCGTTGTACTCGGCCACGTTGCGCTCGTGTTCCGCGAAGTCGGCGGTGAAGCGGGTGTCGCCGGGCTTGACCGTGACGAAGTAGAGCCAGTCGCCCGGGGTCGGGCTGATCGCGGCGCGCACCGCGTCCTCGCCGGGGTTGTCGATCGGGGTCGGCGGCAGTCCCATGCGCTGGTAGGAGTTGTACGGGCTGTCGATCTTGGTGTCGGCCTCTGTCGTGCGCGGTGCCGAGCGGCCCAGGGCGTAGTTGACGGTCGAATCCATCTGCAGCGGCATCCCCCGCTCCAGCCGGTTGAAGATCACGCGTGCCACCTTGCCCATGTCGGCCTTGGTGGCGGCCTCGGCCTGGACGATGCTCGCGACGGTGACCGCCTGATAGACGTTCATCGCGTTGCGCTGGGCGCCGGCGGCGACAGGGACTCCGTTGAATTTCTTGTCGGCCGTGTCGACCATCCGCGCGAGCAGCTTCTGGGGGGTGGCCTTCTCCTGAAGCGGATAGGTGGCCGGGAAGAGGTAGCCCTCCGGATTGCCCTCGGCCTCGTTCGGCAGTTTCAGGTCCGCCCTGGCGAGTGTCTTCTTCGTGGTACCCGCCGGCAGGTCGAGGGTCTTGTCGATGGCGGCGTACACCTGACTCGCCCGCCAGCCCTCCGGGACGACCAGGGCCGTGGGGCGGGACGCGTCGTCGCCGTCCATGACCAGCAGCGGCACCGCCACGGCGGTGCCGGCCACGACGGCTCCGAGCGTCGCGAGGGCCAGGCGGCCCCGGCGCGTCAGTCGGATCGTGCTCCGTGACGGAGTGTTCGTCTGCATGCGGGCACGGTAACCCGCACACCCCCATAAACCCGGCATATCTTCATTTTGTCGGCTCCAGTCGGGCGTCCCGGCGCACGAGAGCCGCGTAACGCCCTCCCTGTTCCAGCAGTTCCTCGTGCGTGCCGCTTTCGACCGCGCGGCCGGAGTCGAGCACCACGATCCGGTCGGCGCCGCGAACGGTGGACAGCCGGTGGGCGATGGTGAGCGTGGTGCGGTTGGCCGACAGCGCGTCGATGGCCTGCTGGACGGCGGCCTCGGTACGGGTGTCGAGGGCGCTGGTGGCCTCGTCCAGCACCAGGACCGGCGGGTCGCGCAGGATGGTGCGGGCGATCGCCAGACGCTGCTTCTCGCCTCCGGAGAACCGGTGGCCGCGCTCGCCGACCACGGTGTCGTACCCGTCGGGCAGCGAAGCGATGTGCTCGTGGATCTGGGCCGCCCTCGCCGCCGCGTGCAGTTCCTCGTCGGTGGCGTCCGGCTTGGCGAAGCGCAGGTTGTCGGCGACGGAGGCGTGGAAGAGATAGGTCTCCTGGGAGACGACGCCGACCGCGCGGGCCAGCGTGTCGAAGTCGAGATCGCGAACGTCGACCCCGTCGAGGGTGACCCGGCCTCCCGTGACGTCGTACAGCCGCGGCACGAGATGACCGAGCGTGGACTTGCCGGCACCGGTCGATCCGACGACGGCGAGGGTGCCTCCCGGGGGCACGGTGATGTCGATGCCGTCGAGGACGGGGCCGCTCTTGCCGTCGTAGCCGAAGGTGACGTCCTCGAAGCGGACCTCACCCTTGATCCGGTCCAGGCGCACCGGGTCCTCGCGCTCGCTGATGTCGATGGGGAGGTCCAGATACTCGAAGATGCGCTGGAAGAGAGCGAGCGAGGTCTGGATCTGGACGCCGGTGGACAGCAGGCTCACGGCCGGGCGGAACAGGCCCTGCTGGAGCGACACGAAGGCGACGATCGTGCCGATGGAGACCTCCGGGCCGCCCGTCTGCAGGGCGATGCCGGCCGTCCAGTAGATGACGGCCGGCATCGCGGCCATGACGACCGTGATCACGGCCATGCGCCAGCGGCCGGCCATGTTCGACCGCACTTCCAGGTCGACCAGGCGCTCGGACTCGTCCGAGAAGGCCCCGGTCAGGGAGTCGGACCGGCCCATGGTGCGGCCGAGCAGGATGCCGCTGACCGAGAGCGACTCGGTGACCGTGGCGGCCATCGCGGCCATCTGCTTCTGGCGCTGGGTGGTGATCTTCTTGCGTTCGTTGCCGACACGGCGGCTGATCCAGACGAAGACCGGCAGCAGCACCAGCGACACGACGGTCAGCCGCCAGTCGAGCGCGAGCATCGCGACGACGGTGGCGACCACGCTGGTGAGGTTGGACACCAGGGACGTCGCCGTGGAGGTCACGGTGGCCTGCATCCCGCCGATGTCGTTGGCGATGCGGGACTGGACCTCGCCGGTGCGGGTGCGGGTGAAGAAGGCGAGCGACATGCGCTGGAGCCGCCCGTAGACGGCGGTGCGCAGGTCGTGCATGACGCGCTGGCCGACCGTCGTCGAGATCAGGGTCTGCAGTACACCGAAGACGCTGGTGAGGACCGCGCTGAGGATCATGCCGAGCGCGAGCAGGCTGAGCAGTCCGGTGCGGCGCTCGGGGAGCGCGACGTCAAGGATCGCCTTCAGCAGGAACGGTGTGGCGACGGAGACCAGCGAGGCGGCGCCGACGAGCAGGCCGACGACCGCGAGGCGCCCGCGGTAGGGGCGGAAGAGCCTCAGGATGCGCCGCACCTGCCGGGGTTGCTCCTCGGTGCCGGCGGGCGGGGTCCAGCCGGTTTCGTGGTCGGGGTGCATGGTCTCCTCAGGGACGGACGCCCGGAGGAGGTGCCCCGGGTCAAGCGGAACCTAGCTCATTGTTACCTATATTCACAATGAACATCATCCTGATATTGTTCCCGCATGACCGCCCCCGATCCCGACGGCCTGCTGGCCGAGCAGCTGCTTCGGCTCACCCGCCGGGTCCATCGCATCCAGAAGCGCCATCTGGAGCGGCGGGAGCTCGGCATCACCCCCGCCCAGTCCCGGCTGCTGCGCACGCTCGCGCACTACGGCTCACCGCCGCGCATGGCCGATCTGGCCGAGCGGCTCGAGGTGGTCCCCCGGGCCGTCACCACGCTGGTCGACGGGCTGGAGGCGAACGGCAAGGTGCGGCGGGTGCCGGATCCGGCCAACCGGCGGGTGATCCGGATCGAGCTCACCGACGACGGGCGCGCGGCGCTGCGGGAACTGCGGGCCGCTCGCCGGGGCGCGGCGGAGGAGATCCTCGCCCCGCTCGGCCACGAGCAGCGCGAGGCACTGGGCGAGCTGCTGGACACCCTGATCGACGGGAAGGCCGTCCCGTCGTGCCGCGAGACGCCCGCCTGATGCCTGTCGGGTGAAGGTCCGCCGGGCTGCCGGTTCCGCGCCGTGGTGCGGAAAACCGCTTGCCTCCCCGTGCGTGGCGGCGTCAACCTGTCACGGTTTGCTGCTTGCCGTCCGCGGACGGCGCGCAGGCGTGCCCGTGGATCTTCACCGGCACCGTTGTGCCCCCTCGTCCTGCCCTTCCGCCGCCCCCTGACCCGAGCCACTGGGACGTCATGCAGATTCAAGACCTTCCGTATCCCGACCCGGGGATGCCCGACGCCCGTTCGGGTCCCCGATTCCTGTGGTGGCTCTTCCGCGGCCAACTGTCCGGGCAGCTCCAGTCGCTGGCGTGGGGTCTGTTGCACTTCGTCTCCGTCGCCTCGCTGCCGTTCTGCGTCGGTGTCGCCGTCCAGGCCGCGGTCGACCGCTCCGGCGGCCGGCTCGCACTGGCCGGCGGTCTGATGGCGCTGGCCTGCGTGGGCAACGCGGTCGGTGACACCTTCCTGCACCGCGCCGCCGTCACCAACTGGATCACCGCCGCCGCCCGCGTGCAGCAGCTCCTGGGCCGCAAGGCCGCGACGCTGGGCTCGGCGCTGACCCGGCGGGTCGCGGCCGGCGAGGTCGTGGCCGTCTCCACCGGTGACGTCGAGAAGATCGGCTGGTTCGTGGAAGCCCTGTCACGGTTCACCGCGGCGGCGGCCACGATCGTGCTGGTCTGCACCGGTCTGGTGATATACCAGCCGGCGCTCGGGGTCGTCGTCGCCGTGGGCCTGCCCGTGCTGGCGATCGCTGTCCTCCCGCTGCTGCCCCGTGCCACCCGGCGGGCGGACGTCCAGCGCGAGAAGGCCGGGCGGGCCACCGAGCTCGCCTCCGACACCGTCGCGGGGCTGCGTGTGCTGCGCGGCATCGGCGGCGAGGACCTGTTCCTCGACCGCTACCGCCGTGCCTCCCAGGAGGTGCGCCACGCCGCCGTGCGCAGTGCGCGGATGTGGTCGCTGATCGCCGCGATCCAGGTGCTGCTGCCGGGTCTGCTGCTGATCACGGTGGTCTGGTACGGCGTCCATCTGGCCGGCAAGGGCCACATCACCGTCGGTGAACTGGTCACCGTCTACAGCTCGGTGATGCTGCTCACCTATCCGATCCGGCACTTCGAGGAGATCGCGATGGCGTACTCCTTCTCGCGCCCCTCGGCCAGGCGGGCCGCGCACGTGCTGTCGCTGGAACGTGCCACGGACACCGCGGGATCGCGTACCGCCGGGGCCCCGGCCGGTGACCTGTACGACCCGGCGACCGGGCTGCTCGCCCCAGCGGGCCGGCTCACCGCCGTGGTCTGCGGGGATCCCGACGCGGCAGGACGGCTGGCCGAACGGCTCGGCGGCCACGCCTCGGAGCAGGGCACCGCGGTGCTGCTCGGCGGGGTGCCCCTCGACGAACTGCCGCTGGACTCAGCCCGGGAGGCCGTCCTCGTGCAGGACAAGGATCCGGTGCTGCTGTCCGGCACGCTGCGCGAGCTTCTCGACGTGCCCGCGTCCGGTGCGGTCGACCCGCGCGACGCGCTGGACGCGGCGCAGTGCGCGGACGTGCTGGCGGCTCTGGTACAGGGCTCACAGGGCGCAGGGGAACCCATGGACGCCCGGATCACCGAACGCGGCCGGTCCCTGTCGGGCGGGCAGCGCCAACGGCTCGCGCTGGCCCGGTCACTCGTCACGGACCCGGAGGTGCTCGTCCTGGATGAGCCGACTTCGGCCGTCGACTCGCACACCGAGGCCCGGATCGCCCAAGGCGTGCGCGGACTGCGTGCGGGCCGCACCACCGTGGTGTTCACCTCGTCCCCGCTGCTGCTGGACCGCGCCGACCGGGTGGTGTTCCTGCACGGCGACACCGTCGTGGCGGTCGGCGGCCACCGCGATCTGGTGCGCACCGAACCCCGGTACCGGGCCGTGGTGACGCGCGAGACCGAGGACGGGGCCGCGCCGGCCGTCGCACAGGACCTGCGCGAGGACGGGGCCCTTCGTCGACTGGAACAGCTGGAAGAGCTCGAAGAGATCGAGGAGACAGCATGATCGGCGTGGCGCGACCGGCCTACGACCCGGCGGCCCCGACGGCGGCGGCCACGCTGCCCGTGGGCGCGCCCGCGACCGTGCGTGCCTATGTCACGGAACTGCTGCGCCGGCACCGGCGGGCCTTTCTGCTGCTGATCACCGTGAACACGGTCGCCGTGATCGCCTCCATGGTGGGGCCGTATCTGCTGGGCGGGCTTGTGGAGCGGGTCTCGGCCGGGGAGCGGGAGCTGCGTCTGGAGCTCACCGCGGGGATTTTCGTGCTCGCGCTGGCCGTCCAGGCGGCGTTCGTCCGGCAGGTCCGGCTGCGCGGGGCCATGCTCGGTGAACGGATGCTGGCCGATCTGCGCGAGGACTTCCTGGTGCGGTCGGTCGGACTGCCGCCGGGCGTGCTGGAGCGGGCCGGTACGGGTGATCTGCTGTCGCGGATCACCACCGACATCGACCGGCTCGGCAACGCGATGCGGGAGGCGGTGCCCCAGCTGGCCATCGGCGTGGTGTGGGTGGTGCTGCTGCTGGGCGGGCTGGTCGTCACGGCGCCCGAACTGGCACCGGCCGTCCTGGTCGCGGTGCCGCTGCTGGTGGCCGGCTGCCGCTGGTACTTCCGGCGGGCGCCGGCCGCCTACCGCTCGGAGGCGGCCGGGTACGCCGCCGTGGCTGCCGCCCTCACCGAGACCGTGGACGCGGGGCGGACCGTGGAGGCGCACCGCCTCGGCACGCGTCGCGTGGCGCTGACCGACCAGCGGGTCAGGGAGTGGACGGCCTGGGAGCGCTACACGCTCTGGCTGCGCTCGGTGCTCTTCCCCGTCGTCAACATCACCCATGTGACCGTGCTCGGCTCGGTGCTGATGATCGGCGGGGTGTTCGTCCTGCGGGGCTGGATCGGTGTCGGCCAGCTGACCACGGGCGCGCTGATCGCGCAGATGCTCGTGGACCCGGTGGGGCTCATCCTCCGGTGGTACGACGAGCTGCAGGTGGCGCAGGTGTCGCTGGCCCGGCTGGTCGGGGTCCGGGACATCGAGCCCGACGCCGGGGATGCCGCTCTGGCCCCCGACGGACGCCGGGTGCACGCGGACCGGGTGCACTTCGGCTACCGGGAGGGCGTGGACGTCCTGCGCAAGGTGTCCCTGGAGGTCGCACCCGGCACCAGGATGGCGCTGGTCGGTCCCTCGGGCGCGGGCAAGTCCACGCTGGGCCGGCTGCTTGCCGGGATCTACGCGCCCCGGGACGGGCGGGTCACCCTGGGCGACGCGGAGCTGTCCCGTATGACCGCCGAACGGGTCCGGGAACACGTGGCCCTGGTCAACCAGGAGCACCACGTCTTCGTGGGCTCCCTGCGCGACAATCTGCGGCTCGCCCGGACGAACGCCGAGGACGCCGAGCTGTGGGCGGCGCTCGGGGCGGTCGACGCGGACGGATGGGCGGGCGCGCTCGACGACGGCCTCGACACCGAGGTCGGCTCGGGCGGGTTCGCGCTCACCCCGGCCCAGGCCCAGCAGATCGCGCTGGCCCGGCTGGTGCTGGCCGACCCGCACACGCTGGTCCTGGACGAGGCCACCTCGCTGCTCGACCCGCGCGCGGCACGTCACCTGGAACGCTCCCTGGCCCGGGTCCTGGACGGCCGGACGGTGGTCGCCATCGCCCACCGGCTGCACACCGCGCACGACGCGGACGTCATCGCCGTCGTGGAGAACGGCCGCATCACTGAACTGGGCAGCCATGACGAACTCGTCTCGGCGAACGGCGCGTACGCGGCCCTGTGGCGGTCCTGGCACGGGTGACCCCGCACCGTCCCGAGGTGCCTTCCTCCTGGCGGGGCGCCCCACGAGGGCCTGGTCCGCATCACACACTCGACCGCACCACCCGGCCACAGGCCACGGCACGGCTGGCTTCCTCCTCCCCCGGGACCGACGCGAGGGCCCACGCACCACCCGCGCCGGGCGTGCCGTTGCGCGGTGGGGAGCTCCGGTGGAAGGCTGGAGTCAGACACCGGCTCGGGGAGCACCCGGATCCTGACGGACCGGGAACGGGTGGCGCCAGTGCCCCGTTCGGACGGCCCGGCGCGGGCCGCGTCGGGAACGGGCCCGTCCCCACCCCCTGGAGGTACCCGTGAACAGCGCCGACGGTTGGGGAGACGACGTCTACCAGCCCGACGCGTCCGAGATTCAGGACGACGCCGGACTGCTCGACGCGGAGGACACCCTGGAGAACGACGGCGTCGCCGACCCGCTCGACCGGGGCTGGTCGCCTCCGGAGCGGCCGTGGGCCGTGGAGCACCACGGCGTGACGGCGGCCGAGCGCCATGAGGGCGAGACGCTCGACCAGCGGCTCGCCGAGGAGCTTCCGGATCCTGCCGCCTCCGACGGCGACGGGCTCGGTGATTCGCCGGGCACCGACGGGGAACTCCTGGACAACGAGGTCGGCGCCGAACGCTCCGGCCGGCTCGTGGCGCCCGACGAAGGGGCGCACGAGGACGAGGAGGAGGCCTTGGTCGCCACGGACGTCGGCATCGACGGCGCGGCCGCCTCCGCCGAGGAGGCCGCCATGCACGTCGTCGACGAGGACACCCTGCCCGGCTGACCCCGCCCCTCCTCCCCCGCCGCAGCGCGGACCCGAGTCGCCCGAGGAGCATTCATGCAGCAGGACAAGCACCCCGACTACCGTGCGGTCGTCTTCCGCGACCGTGCCGCCGGTTACGCCTTCCTCACACGGTCCACCGCGACCAGCGACCAGACCATCGAGTGGGACGACGGCGAGACCTACCCGGTGGTGGATGTGGAGATCTCCTCGGAGAGCCACCCGTTCTACACGGGCAAGGCCCGCACCGTGGACACGGAAGGTCGCGTGGCCCGCTTCGAGCGCCGCTACGGCGGTGAAGGCAGCGGCTGACCCCCGGGCGGGGCGGACCGTCAGATCACGTTGAGCGCCGCCGCGCAGCCCACGCCACCCAGCAGCATGAACACGGGCATCAGCACCTTCAGCTCCACCCAGCTGCCCGCGCGGAACCGCATCATCTTGGGCGGGCCGATCGGGTACCAGCGCTTGCGGCCCACCGGTATGGGCCACAGGATCGGGCAACCGGAGACGGTCAGCGCGTCCCCGATGTCGTGCACCAGCGCTCCCAGCACGATCGGCAGCCCCAGCCACAGGTACTCCTGGCCCGGCGCGGTGAACAGCCAGTCGGAGCCGTTGCCCGGCTGGTCCAGGACGCCGGCGATGATCCAGGCACTGGCTGCCGCCAGCAGCCACACCAGGACGTCGCTGCTCGATCCGCGGGTCGCCCGCCACAGTAGGCCCTCGATCGCCAGCACCATGTGCACGAAGAGGATCGCCAGCACCGCCCAGCGGCCGCCCGTGATCGCCAGGGCGGCGGCGCCGCCGCCTATGAGAACAGCCCACAGCCAGGTGTGCGTCAGCGTGCGGTGTCCGCCGGAGCGGCGTGGGTCGCCCTGTTTCCTGGTGGCCTTGTAGACCGCGTAGGACAGCTTGTCGACGATCTCGCACAGCCAGCGGGACAAGGGCCCGAAGGCCCGCGAGATGGTGGCCGCCTTGTGGTCCAGGTCCGGGGCGAGCGCGGCACCGGCGCAGATCAGGGCGCCGGCCAGGAGCACCGGCCAGGGCATCGCGTGTCCGGCCGCGGCCGCGGCCGCACCGACCCCGAGCCAGGCCGCGGCGCCCGAAAGTGAGTGTGCTGGTCCCATCATCGCCGTTGCCCGCCCCATTCCTCGTTCGCCGCTGTCCGGTTGACCGGTCGCATGGACGCCCCACCGGCGACACAGCGTAGCGTTCGCGATCTTCGGACCAGTAGCCGATTCCCGCATCGGACGGGCGGAGAGGCAAGATGGGGACGTGACCCTCATCGATCAGCTGCCGCCGACCGCCGACCCCGACGCCCTCTACGAAGCCTTCGAGTCGTGGGCCCAGGAACGCGGTCTCACGCTCTATCCCCACCAGGAGGAGGCGTTGATCGAGGTGGTCTCCGGCGCGAACGTGATCGTGTCGACGCCCACCGGTTCCGGCAAGAGCATGATCGCGGCGGGCGCCCACTTCGCCGCCCTGGCGCGCGACGAGGTCACCTTCTACACCGCACCCATCAAGGCGCTGGTGTCGGAGAAGTTCTTCGAACTGTGCAAGATCTTCGGCACGGAGAACGTCGGCATGCTCACCGGCGACGCTTCCGTCAACGCCGATGCCCCGGTCATCTGCTGCACCGCCGAGGTGCTGGCGTCGATCGCGCTGCGCGACGGCAAGCACGCCGACGTGGGTCAAGTCGTGATGGACGAGTTCCACTTCTACGCGGAACCGGACCGCGGCTGGGCCTGGCAGATCCCCCTGCTGGAGCTGCCGCAGGCGCAGTTCGTGCTGATGTCGGCGACTCTCGGCGACATGTCCTTCTTCGAGAAGGACCTCGCCCGCCGCACCCGCCGCCCCACCGCCGTGGTGCGCTCGGCGTCCCGGCCGGTTCCGCTCTCCTACGAGTACCGGTACACACCGCTCACCGAGACGCTCACCGATCTGCTGGCGGCCCGGCAGGCGCCGGTCTACATCGTGCACTTCACCCAGGCGCAGGCGGTGGAGCGGGCACAGGCGCTGATGAGCATCAACATGTGCACGCGTGAGGAGAAGGAACGGATCGCCGAACTCATCGGCAACTTCCGCTTCACCACCAAGTTCGGCCGCAACCTGTCCCGTTACGTCCGGCACGGCATCGGTGTGCATCACGCCGGCATGCTTCCCAAGTACCGGCGGCTGGTGGAGAAGCTCGCGCAGGCAGGTCTGCTGAAGGTCATCTGCGGAACGGACACGCTCGGTGTGGGCGTCAACGTCCCCATCCGCACGGTGCTGTTCACGGCCCTGACCAAGTACGACGGCACTCGCGTACGGACCCTGCGGGCCCGTGAGTTCCACCAGATCGCGGGACGCGCCGGACGCGCGGGCTTCGACACCGAGGGCTTCGTGGTGGCCCAGGCCCCCGAGCACGTGGTCGAGAACGAGAAGGCCCTGGCGAAGGCCGGTGACGACCCGAAGAAGCGCCGCAAGGTCGTGCGCAAGAAGGCGCCCGAGGGATTCGTCGCCTGGAGCGAGCAGACCTTCGACAAACTCATCGGATCCGAGCCGGAGCCGCTGAGCTCCCGCTTCCGGGTCACGCACACGATGCTGCTGTCGGTGATCGCCCGGCCCGGCAACGCCTTCGAGGCGATGCGCCGGCTGCTGGAGGACAACCACGAACCGCGCAAGCAGCAGCTGCGGCACATCCGACGTGCGATCGCCATCTACCGCTCGCTGCTGGACGGCGGCATCGTCGAGAAGCTCGACCGGCCGGACGCCGAAGGCCGTGTCGTCCGGCTCACCGTGGACCTGCAGCAGGACTTCGCGCTGAACCAGCCGCTGTCCACGTTCGCGCTGGCGGCGTTCGAGCTGCTGGATCCGGAATCGCCGTCGTACGCGCTGGACATGGTGTCCGTGGTGGAGTCCACGCTGGACGATCCGCGCCAGATCCTCGCCGCCCAGCAGAACAAGGCCCGTGGCGAGGCGGTCGCCGCGATGAAGGCCGACGGGGTGGAGTACGAGGAGCGCATGGAGCGCCTCCAGGACGTCACCTACCCGAAGCCACTGGAGGAGCTCCTCTTCCACGCGTACAACACCTACCGCAAGAGCCATCCCTGGGTCGGTGACCACCCGCTGTCGCCGAAGTCCGTGATCCGGGACATGTACGAGCGGGCGATGTCGTTCACGGAACTGGTGTCCCACTACGAGCTGGCGCGCACCGAGGGCATCGTGCTGCGCTACCTCGCCGGCGCCTACAAGGCGCTGGAGCACACCGTTCCCGACGACTTGAAGTCGGAGGACCTGGAGGATCTGATCGCCTGGCTGGGCGAGATGGTGCGCCAGGTCGACTCCAGCCTGCTGGACGAGTGGGAGCAGCTGGCCAATCCGGAGGTGATGACCGCCGAGGAGGCGCAGGAGAAGGCCGACGAGGTCAAGCCGGTCACCGCCAACGCGCGCGCCTTCCGGGTCCTGGTCCGCAACGCCATGTTCCGCCGGGTCGAGCTCGCCGCCCTCGACCAGGTGGAGGAGCTGGGCGCACTGGACGCTGACGGGGGCTGGGATGCCGGCGCCTGGGGCGAGGCGATGGACAAGTACTGGGACGAGTACGAGGAGCTGGGCACCGGTCCCGACGCCCGCGGCCCGAAGCTGCTGCTGATCGAGGAACAGCCGGAGAACCGGCTGTGGCGGGTCCGGCAGATCTTCGACGACCCGAACGGGGACCACGACTGGGGCATCAGCGCCGATGTCGACCTCACCGCCTCCGACACCGAGGGCCGTGCGGTCGTCCGTGTCACCGATGTCGGCCAGTTGTGAGCACCGGAGGATCCCACCCATGACCAATCCGGCGGAGAGCCTCGTCGCCCTGCTCGACCTGGAGCAGATCGAGGTCGACATCTTCCGTGGCCGCAGCCCGCAGGAGTCGCTGCAGCGGGTCTTCGGAGGGCAGGTGGCCGGGCAGGCGCTGGTCGCCGCCGGCCGCACCACGGAGGGCGACCGTCCCGTGCACTCGCTGCACGCGTACTTCCTGCGTCCGGGCCGACCGGGGGTGCCGATCGTGTACCAGGTCGAACGGGTGCGGGACGGCCGGTCGTTCACCACCCGCCGGGTCACCGCCGTGCAGCAGGGCCGCACGATCTTCAATCTCACCGCCTCCTTCCACAAGCCTGAACAGGGGAGTTTCGAGCACCAGCTGCCGCCGGCCCGCAAGGTCCCGGCCCCCGAGTCGCTGCCATCGGTCACCGACGAGATCCGTGAGCATCTGGGCGCGCTTCCGGAGCAGTTGGAGCGGATGGCGCGCCGGCAGCCCTTCGACATCCGCTACGTCGACCGGCTGCGCTGGGGTGCCGACGAGGTCAAGGACGCGGAGCCGCGCAGCGCGGTGTGGATGCGCGCGGTGGGCCCACTCGGCGACGATCCGCTGGTGCACACCTGCGCCCTGACCTACGCCAGTGACATGACCCTGCTGGACGCCGTGCGCATCCCGGTGGAGCCGTTGTGGGGGCCGCGCGGTTTCGACATGGCGTCGCTGGACCACGCCATGTGGTTCCATCGTCCGTTCCGCGCGGACGAGTGGTTCCTGTACGACCAGGAGTCACCGATCGCCACGGGCGGCCGGGGTCTGGCCCGCGGGCGGATCTACGACCCGGAGGGCCGGATGCTGGTGTCCGTCGTACAGGAGGGGCTCTTCCGGGCGCTGTAGATCACCGGTTTCTGCGGCGCCGGCGGGCGAGCACGCCTCCGGACCTCCGCCGGGCCGGTTCGACGGTCCGGGGCGGCCGGTGGTCCGGCCCGGGCAGCGAGGGGCGGGGCGCCTGACGGTGTTCCCGTGCCTCGTGTGTCAGCCGGGTCAGTTCGGACTGCAACCAGGCGATCTCGTCCGGGTCCTGGGCCGTCATGAGGTCCTCCGCGAGGTGGGCGGTCGGTGGGCCGGGCGCCCCAGCGGAGGGCGGTGGCTCGCGGAACCTGTTCAGATGGGACCGGTCGCAGGGGTCCGTGACGGCCTGCGCCACGTGGAGCGGGTCGAGCAGCGACGCCACGGCGCCGGCCCGTTCCCAGGGGCTGTCGGCCCGCCGGAGCAGGAAACCCAGGTGCCGGGTACGCCAGTTGCGGGGGCGCAGGTCGAGGCCGGAGTCGAGCTGGCTCCTGAGCGCTTCGGCCATGCGCCCCGTCAACAGCGGTGTGTTCTTGTCGTCGCCCCCGAACAGCCGTAGTTCTTCCGCCAGATAGAGCCAGACCACGGCGCGGTAGCGGTTCGGACAGAAACTCACGGGCACCAGCAGTCCCAGCCGCGCCAGGCGGGTGAACCGGGTCCTCGGCACCTCCAGGAGAGCTGCGCCCTCCGTGGTCCCCACGGCCCGCACGCTCCGGCGCAGCGTCTCGGGGAAGCCCGGACCGGCGCGGAGCCGCTCGATCTCGGCCCGGGCGACGCGTCGGCCTTCTCCACCGTCGCCGGGGTCCGTACGCACCCGGCCGAGATGTACGGCGAGGTCGAACTCGGTACGTTCGAGGCACAGTTCTCGCGCCGCGCGGCTCGTTGTGATCCAGGCGTCACCGTCTGCCGTGATCCGTTCGGCGCCGACGGTGCCGGTGGCGTCGTGCGTGAGGACGTGGTGTCCGGGCATGCTCGTTTCCCCCGTGGAGTGTGCGCGGCCGGCGCCGGGTGCGCCCGCTCCGAAAAACCGTAGCCGCTCCGTCACACTCCGTGGCGAGCCTGTGGACAACTCCGTATGAGGGCGCGAAACCCCATGTCAGAGGTCTGTGCCGGGTTCCGGTCGGCGGGCGTCCACGTCCAGATGTTCGCCGACTCGGTTGACCAGCAGCGTCATCTCGTAGGCGATGTGGCCGATGTCCGCCTCGGCGCCGCTGAGCACGCACAGACAACTGCCGGTGCCGGCGGCCGTGACGAAGAGGACCGCGTCGTCGAACTCGATCATCGTCTGGCGTACCCCGCCCGCGCCGAAGTGCCGTCCCGAGCCCTTGGCGAGGCTGTGCAGTCCGGACGAGACGGCGGCGAGGTGCTCCGCGTCCTCACGGCGCAGCCCCGTGCTCGCACCCGTCACCAGCCCGTCGTTGGACAGGACCAGCGCGTGCCGTACGTGTTCGACGCGTTGGGTCAGGTCGTCCAGCAGCCAGTCGAGTCCGTGGTTCTGCCCCATGTCGTGATTCTCCCCCTGATCTTCCCCGTGGTCTGCCCCGTGTGCCGTCCCCTCCGTTCGGGAGGGTCCCCGCCGCCAGCCTTCCCCACGACCGGGCGCCGGGCAAGGAGGATGGAAGCCATGGGACACAAGATGACCGACCAAGAGTGGCGGGAGTTCGTCTCGTACGGCACCCGCACCGCCAAGCTGTCCACCGTCCGTGCCGACGGCAGCCCGCATGTGGCCCCGATCTGGTTCCTGGTCGACGGGGACGAGGTGGTGTTCAACACCGGAGAGCGGACCGTGAAGGGACGCAACCTGGCACGAGACGGGCGGGTCGCCCTCTGCGTGGACGACGACCGGCCCCCCTTCGGGTTCGTGGTGCTGCAGGGCCGGGCGCGGCTTTCGCAGGATCCCGAGGAGCTCCGGCGCTGGGCCACCCGGATCGGCGCGCGGTACATGGGCGAGGACCGCGCCGAGGAGTTCGGGGCACGCAATGCCGTGCCCGGCGAACTCCTCGTGCGGGTCGTGATCGAGAAAGTCGTGGCGGAAGGGGACGTCGCGGGGTGACACGACCGCGGGGCGGCGGCTCCCGCGGTCATCCCACTGAGCCGGGCAGCCGGACGGTGTGGATCCGTCCGGCGTACTCGACGAGCCGGATCAGCACCTCCTTGCCCGAGTCGCGCTCGCGTGCGTCGCACAGCAGGACGGGCGTTCCGGAGTCCAGGTCGAGTGCACGGCAGACGTTCCGCGTGTCGTGGCGCCGGGTTCCCGCGAAGCAGAGTGCCGGCCGCGATCGGCAGGGCAGGGGTGTGCCAAGGGACCGGAGAGTCGGTGGTACGGGGGCGGCCGCCGGTGACGCAACCGCGCCGCGCCAGGTCGCAGAGATCACCCGGCCCCCGCCGACGGACAGGCCGGTCCGCGCTGCGGGTTCGGCGACCGACCGTGCCGTGGTCCAGGTGTCCCATGGCCCCGGGACACTGGAGGGGGCGGGCGCGTGAAGGAAGCGCGTTTCGCAAGCGGCTGGAGCCTGACGCGGTGGTGCACCGGAACGACCGCGTCACGTCCGGACGGGCACACAGCAGTGTCGCTCGTCCCGGTGAGGGATCATGCGGAGCATGAGCGACGACCACACACACGTCCAGGAGTTCTTCACCGCGCGTGCCGCCGACTGGGACCGCCGTTTCCCCGACGACGGCCCGGCCTACGCCGCCGCCGTCGCCGAACTCGGGCTGCGGCAGGGCGACCGGGTGCTCGACGCCGGCTGCGGCACCGGGCGTGCCCTGCCTCCGCTGCGGGCGGCGGTGGGGCCCTCGGGCGTGGTCCTCGGCGCCGATCTGACCCCGGCCATGCTGCGGGCGGCGGCACGGGCCGGACGGGACCGCGACGGGGCGCTGCTGCTGACCGACGTCGCCGCGCTGCCGCTGCGCTCCTCCTCGCTGGACGCCGTGTTCGCGGCGGGGCTGATCGCGCATCTGCCCGACCCGGCCGGGAACCTCCGGGAGATCGCGCGGGTGGTGCGGCCCGGTGGTGTGCTGGCACTGTTCCATCCGGTCGGACGGGCGGCACTCGCCACGCGACAGGGCCGCACGATCACACCGGACGACCTCCGCGCGGAGCCGAATCTCCGCGCCCTGCTGACGCGTTCGGGCTGGCACATGGCGTCGTACACCGACGAGGACACCCGATTCCTGGCGCTGGCCGTGCGCCCGGACTGAACCTCCGCCGTACGTCCGGCGGTCAGTCCGGGTGCCGTACCGGACAGCCCCGCAGCCCCGGTACGGGGGTGGTGCCCAGGTCCGCCAGCCGGTAGCCGTCCGGGTAGCTCTTGATCTCCCGGTTCTGCCGGGCGAAGTGCGGGGCCCGGCGGGGCGGCAGCAGGCGCACGGCCCGGCCCCGCAGCCGTACCGCGCGACGCACCCACGCGCGCGTGGCCGCGCTCGGAGGGGTGTAGCGGAAGGCGCGCAGAAGGGGTTCGTCGAGCAGGGCGAGCGTGGCGGTGCGCAGCACGGGGGCGAGCGGGCGCGGGTACCAGGAGGCCATGAGGTCGAGGGTGGCGTCCGAGACCCGGCGCGCCCCCTCGTCCCAGTCGAAGTGGGCCTCCTCGTAGGCGTCCAGGCAGCTTTCGAACTCCTCGTAGGACCGGGGGATGTCCTTGATGCCCATGTGCCGGCCCAGGGTCTGGTAATGGACGGCACTGGCCGTGATTTCGTGCCGGGACAGCCTGCGCCATCCGTAGGCGTCGATCCATCGCCTGGGCATCACCACGAACGTGCACAGGACGTACCGCATGTCGTCGTCGGGGATGTCGTAGGCGTGATGCATCCGGTTGATACGGCGGATCGCGGTCCGGCCCTGGTCACTGCCGAAGCCGTGTTCGACGATGGCGTCCAGGAGGAGCGAGGTGTCGTCGTAGCGTTTCTGGGACCGGTCGGTGAGTTCCTGAGTTTCCGCGAGCAGCCGGCCGATCCGGGGGACGGCGTAGGTGCGGTAGAGGGCCAGTTCCAGGGACCGGGTGAAGTCCCAGGGGAACTCGTAGGCCGAGCTGAGCCGGTAGATCTCCGTGGCCTCCCGGCGGGGATCCATTCGCCGGATCCGTTCCAGTCGTTCGAAGCGCCGCACCGTGCCGCCCCCTTCTGCCGTCGACGCTGCAACTCTACGTTGAGTAGTGGGAGATGAACGGTCGGCGAGCACGACTGCGCAGACCGGGCGTCCGGACCGGTGCAGCGTCCTCACCGCCTGTCCTGTCCGAGGCGGACTCCGCCTGTGCCTCGGTGTGGGCGGAGGCCGATCGGGACCGGATCGGCGAGGCGGCCGTCTGGGTGTCGTCGCAGGCGCTGCCGTGCGGGGTGGACGAGTCGGCGTGCCGTGCGGTCGTCGCGCTCGTCGGGGAGCGCGACGCGTTCCCGGGAGCGGTCGCACGGGCGCCGCTGGGGCTTCCGGCCGTCCGGGCATCCTCGCCGGCGCGTGGGCGATTCGCCCTGTCCGGCCGGAAACCTGCAGCTCCGGGAGCGGCTGGGGGGTCGTGACAAGGGGCTCGGGGTCGGCATAGGGTGCGCGCCGATGGACGAACCGATGGGGAGGCTGGGATGGCCGGGACGGACGAGGAAGCCGTCGCCGCCGCGGACGACGCGCTCTATGTGCTGACGGCGGCGCTGCTCACGCCGGCGAAGTTCCCGAGCGTGCTGGGCGACGACTATCCGGAGGCGTGCGCGGCGCTCGGCCTTCCGCCTCTCGCGGACGGGTACGGGCTGGTGCTCGGTCAGGATGCCGAGGGTGCCCGGTGGACCGTCGTCGTCGACGACGTCTCGCTGGTCGCCGTCGCGATCGCTTCCTGGGACTGCGGCATGGAGCACGATCTGTCGCCGGACGAGCGCACGGTCGTCACCGCGCTGGCGGGATGGCCCCTCGCGGTCGCCGTCGCGGCGCCGAACGTGCCGGCGCCGCACGATCCCGGCCCCGACGCCGCGGACGGTCCCGCACTGACGCCGCCGGACGCCGGTGTATGGGGCCCGGCCCAGCGCCGTCTGGGTGCCGACGAGATCGCGCTCCAGTGGGCGACCTGGCGGGAGCAGGTCGACGACACGGCGTTCCCGGCACCGGACGGCTCGGCGGAGGCGCCAAAGGGCCCGGAGGACACCATGGAGGGCAGCCGGAGGGACGAGGAGGGCGAGGAGCACCGGGAGAGCGGGAGCCGGGAGGCGCCGCCGGGCGGGCACGGCGGGATCCGGCGGGTCCTGGCCGAAGCGCGCGCCTATGTCGACTCGCCGCCGCCGCTCGGCCGCGTCCGCTCGTCGTTCGCTCCGGGCGGTGCGCGCACGCTGCGCGCCGACGGCCCCGGCTGGTCGCTGGTGGCCAGGACGGACGACATCGCGTTCGTGCTGCTCGACGACGAACCCGGTGAGGTTCTCCCGGTGGGCCGGGGACCGGAGCTGCCGGGCTTGCTCGAAGCACTCGACCGGATGGCCGTACGGCCGCTCTGAGCAGGCGCGGCCTTCGGCAGGGGCACGGGTATCGGACGTCAGCGTGTGCTGCGGCCCCACGTACGGGCGCCGTTCCGTATGGCCCCGCCCTATCGAGGACCGCGAGGTCGGACCCTCACCATGGGGCAGTTCCACGATCAACCCCCTGCCCCGTTCCGCTGTCCGTCCTTTCGGAGGCCGTCATGCGCCCCTCCCGTGGCGTTCCGTTGCTCGCCGCCGTCCTCGCCGCGGCCGCCCTCACCGCCCCGACTCCGGCCGGTGCGGCCGGGGACGGCCAGTGCGCGCGCCACAAGCGGGTGCCCGTACCTGGCGCGGCACATCAGCGCAGTGCCTGTCTGGCCGATCTGACCACCGCGGGTCTGGCCGGTACCCCGTACACCGACATGGCCGACCAGGCGGGGCTGACCGCCGCGGCCACCCGGTCGCCGTCCCACGTGCCCGGAGTGCAGATCGACGGCTACTTCCCGGACTCCTCCCGCTTCAACAACACCCATGGCTGGGCGCACGACGCGCAGTTCGTGATCCGGCTGCCCGACCGCTGGAACGGCGGGCTGGTGGTCACCGGCGCGCCCGGCAACCGCAAGCAGTACGCGACCGACAAGGCGATCTCCGACCAGGTACTGGCGCGGGGGTACGCCTATGCGGCAACCGACAAGGGCAACAGCGGTGCCGACTTCTACCGGGACGGCAGGCGGCCCGGTGACGCGGTCGCCGAGTGGAACACGCGGACCACGCAGCTGACCCGGGCGGCGCGACGCGCCGTGGCGCAGCATTATGGGCACGCCCCGAGCCACACGTACATGACCGGTGTCTCCAACGGCGGCTACCTCACCCGCTGGCAGCTGGAGAACCACCCGGAACTGTACGACGGCGGGGTGGACTGGGAGGGCACGCTGTGGTCCGGCGGGGGGCGCCAGCCGCTGGCCTCCCTGCCGGTGGCGGTGGCCAGGATGTCCGGCAAGGCGACCGACGACGACATGTACGCGGCGGGCTTCGCACGCGGGTCCGAGTTCCTGTGGCCGTACCACGAGAAGGCGTACTGGGGCATCACGCAGAAGATCTACCGCGCCGAGTTCGACCCGGCCTACGACCCGGGCTGCCCCGGATCCTCCGCGGGGTCGACGCCGGAGCGGATCCTCGCGCCCTGCCCCTCGGACGCCGTCTACGACTACGCCTCGCGACCCGCCTCCGTGCACCGTGCCGTGAACCGCGTGGCGCTCACCGGGCGGATCGGCCGCCCCATGATCACCCTGCACGGCGATCTGGACGCACTGCTGCCCAAGGCCGTCGACTCCGATGTGTACGACGGCATGATCGAGTCGAGCGGCCGGGGTCAGCTGCACCGCTACTACACGGTGCAGGACGGCACACACGTCGACGGTCTGTACGACACCTATCCGGACCGGCTGCGGCCGATCCTGCCCTGTTACCGCTCGGCGTTCGACGCCCTGGTCGCGTGGGTGGAGCGCGGAGTCGCACCGCCCGCGGACGGGACGATCGACAGGCCCGCGGACGGCGATGTGGTCAACTCCTGCGCGCTGGGCGCCGGTGGGACGATGACCCGGTAGGGCCTCAGCGGCCCAGTTCCTTTCGCGAAGCGCGGCGCAGCCTGCGCCGCTGCGCGGGGTCGAGGGCGAGATAGGCGGCGGCCGGGACTCCCAGGATTATGAGCAGTGCGGCCCACCAGGGCAGCCAGAAGAGCAGGATGAGTCCGGCCGCCACACCCCCCGCGGCGATCTTGGCGTTCTTCGACATGAGTGTCGCCTCCTTCGCGGCCACTGCCGCTCTCTGTCGTGAGAACGGGCCCGCTCTTCCGACGGTTCCGGATCGCAACCCTGAGATGCCCCTGAGATGCGACCCCTAAGGTCTTGCGAGGCCAAGGCCTCCCGGGTCCGCCGGGTCTCCAGGCCCGCCGGTCTCCCGAGCGGGAAGCCCACGACGCACTCCGCGGTGACGCGGCTCACAGCTCAGTCATACCCGTCTTGCGCCGTTCATGCTGTACCCTCGGCGACTCCGGCTTCACTAGTCAAGTTTGAGGACTCCCGTCATCGCTGCGCAGACGACTCCCCCGGCATCCGCCTCCGCACTCGCGGAACCGGCCGGCTGCCCCACGGTGTTCGTACCGGGTGATCCGGCCCGTACCGGCCGGATCGCCTTCTGGCGGCCCGATGGTTCGGCTCCCTCGTCCGTTGACCGGGCGTCGGCCGGACGCGTCGACCGTCATGTTGCCCGCCGCCGAGGGCCGAGGCGGTGCGGGTGCCGGCCACCTGCTGCCGGTGTGCGCCGCGCTCCCGGTCGTCGCACGGGCCCGGCCCTGCGCCGTGGGACACCGGGCCGCCCTTTTATGGGGCGCCACATGCCTGCACGCCCTAGAACTCGTGGCACGCGGCCTCCTGCCGCCCGGCCTACCCCCGGACGGCCACGACGCCTGGCGCGTCGGCCCGCCGGAGGCGGCGGACCTCGACCCGATCCGCCGGCTCGCCGCGGCCGTGCCGCCCGAGGCGCAGCCCGCGGCACTCGCCGCCACCCTGCGGGACCACCGGGCCCGCGGCCTGAACCGGCATCACCGACCCACCGCGTCACACAACCGGATCACGGCGACCACCAGTGTCCGCATTATGGAATGCGAGCCAGCCCCGACGCGGACTGCGAGCTACCACGAACCTTTCCCGTGGATTGACCGGCTTTCCGCGCACGGGAATACATCACCGGCATTCCAGGGAATCGACAGAATGCATGAAGGTGAAACGCCGGAATGCATGACAGGAAGTGCGCTCAGCCGCAAGGACATAAACGCAGCAAGTAAGTCAAGACTTACCTTTAGGGGAGCTTTGGCCGTATGGTGCGGCTCGAGACGAAGGAGTCCCTTGTTGTCAAACAAAAACAATTCCGCCGAGCGTGCGGTTGCGTCGGAGCAAGGTTATGTGTCCTCGTTGTATGAGCTGCTCTCCGAGCGCCTTTCCGAGGCGCGGGCGAACCGGGCGAGTGTGCTGAAGACCCCGGCGGACGGCGCCGGTGAGGCGTACGAGAGAGAGATCGCCGCCGACCGCCTGACCAAGGAGATCGGCCGGCTGGAGGGTGCCGAGAAGGGGCTGGTCTTCGGGCGCATCGACTGGACGGACGGCATGGCCCTGCGCATCGGGCGGATCGGACTGCACACGGAGGAGGACGAACTGCCGCTGCTCGTGGACTGGCGCGCGAACGCGGCGCGGCCCTTCTACGAGGCCACACCGGTCCACCCGATGGATCTGCGGCGGCGTCGGCACCTGCGCCTGGAGGAGCGCACGGTCGTCTCGGTGAGCGACGAACTGCTCGACGGGACCGCTCCGACAGACGAGGACGTCGTGGGGGACGGCCCGTTGGCCGAGGCCCTGTCGGCACGGCGTACGGGCAGGATGCACTCGGCCGTCGCGACACTGCAGGCCGAGCAGGACGAGATCGTCCGCTCCGCCCACCGCGGGGTGACCGTGGTGCAGGGCGGGCCCGGCACCGGCAAGACGGTGGTCGCCCTGCACCGGGCGGCCTACGTCCTGTACGCGTTCCCGCGCGCCGCGGAGGAAGGCGTCCTCGTGGTGGGCCCCAACGCCCGTTTCCTCAACTACATCTCCCAGGTCCTTCCCTCGCTCGGGGAGAACGACGTCGAACTGGCGACCTGCCGGGAACTGGCCGGAGTGTCCACGGACGCGGTGGACCCGTTCGACACGGCGCGCCTCAAGGGCGGCCTGGACCTCGCCGACGCCCTGGCCGGCCTGCTGCGGGACCACCAGGCCCCCGCCGGTGACTTCACCGTCCGGGTCGGACAGGAACTGGTCCACCTGTCCGAGAAGGAGGTCGCCACCGCACGCGATGCCGCCCTGGCGGCCGCATCCGGCCACAACCCCGCGCGCCAGGTGTTCAAGGAACTCCTGGTCGACGCCGTCACCGAGGCGATGCAACGGGACATGGGCGACCTCCTGGAGCAGATCGACGCCGATGCCGAGCAGATGACAGGCCTTGACCTCGACCGGTTCACGGGGGTGGCCCAGTTCCGTGCCGAGGGCGCCGCCGACCCGGGGCCGGTCCACGAGCTGGACCTGGAAGCCATCGGGGCCGATCTCCTCGACGACGCCGGTGTCGACCGGGCGGTCGAGGCGCTGTGGCCGAGGCTGGTACCCGGCGACCTCGTGAAGGCACTGCTGACGGATGCCGACGCCCTGGCCGAGCGCCTGCCGACCCTGACCCCGCAGGAGCGGTCCCTTCTCCTGCGTGGCCCGGACGCCCCGTGGACCGATGCGGACGTGCCGTTGCTGGACGAGGCTGCGAGCCTGGTCGACGGCCCCCCTGAGCGGACGTACGGGCACGTCGTCGTCGACGAGGCGCAGGAACTGACCGCCATGCAGTGGCGGATGATCGTCCGCCGCTGCCCGGCAAAGGCGATGACGCTCGTGGGCGACTTCGCCCAGGCAGGCCCAGTCGCGACGGCACGCGACTGGAAGGAAGCCCTGAGCCCGCATGTCGGGACGCGGTTCAGACTGCACGACCTGACGGTCAGTTACCGCACCACGCAGGAGATCCTGGAGAACGTCCGGGACCTGCACGCGCGGATCGCTCCGGACCAGCGGCCCACACGGTCACTGCGCAGCGGTGAGAGCCCGCGCACCGTGACCACACATGGGGACGGGTTGGTCACCGCCGTCGTGGAGGAACTGCGCGCCCAGAGCACCGCGCAGCCGGACGAACTCCTGGGAGTGATCTGCGCGGACACCCGGGTGAGCCAGTTGACGGCTCACGGCATCGCCGGTCACGCACGCATCGTGCCCGCGTCCGAAGCACGTGGCCTCGAGTTCGACGGGGTCGTCGTCCTGAACCCCGAGGAGATCATCACGGCCCGCCCCGGCGGGGAGAGGGACCTGTACGTGGCCCTGACCCGGGCCACCAAGCGCCTGTGCACCATCACCACCCAGCCCGCATGATGGCGCGGCGCCCGCGTGGTCGCCGCGGGCGCACAAGTGCCCCAGCGCGCCGTCGACGTACGCACTCGTGCGGCCCTGGCCTCCCTGCTCAGCCTGATGTCCCGCCTTCCGGCGTGCGTCGTCCGACGAGGGAGCCGGCTACCGGGTCCCGGTCCCCGCAGACTGAGACCGGCGGAGTCCGCGACCTGTGCTACCCGTCCGAGGGGTTCGCTGCAGCAGCACCAGGTGGCAGGCGTCATTACACCGCGTCTCCGCCGTGTGCCCCGAAAACGTCGCCGATTACCCGTACCGGCACAGCGCTGATTCGATCCGGTAATCCGGCGGGGCGAAGACCGGACGCCCTCCCGCATGTCAAAAGTCGGCACCAACGAAACCCGAATCTGTCCTTCAACCGGGCGAGGCGGCGCTCACCGAACTGACAGACGCCGAGCCTGCGGATCCGGTCGCACTGCGACGGGGGCCGCGATGAACGCGTACCACGGTGACATGGCCGGCACGGAACGCATCTTCGCCGCGCTGCCGCCCGCGCAGGGCCGGGGTTTCGCGCAGAGCTGATGGGGCCCGGGCATGGTCGGCGGCGTGGGGTGCACGGCTGCGGACGACGGTCAGCTCAAGGCGGGCCGCAGGCCGGCCCGTGCGGGAGCGGGCGGGGTAGTGGGACGCTGGTGGCCTTACCGGAAGGAGCGCGGCCGCTGGGTCCCGGCGGGTCGCCCCGCCCAGGATCCGGATCCGGCACCGCGCTCGCCTCGGCGCTGCGTAACGGCGTGGAGTGACCGCCCGCCGTCCGCGTCAGGGCAGTTCGACCTCGCCCAGGGACGGCAGCAGCGACTCCAGCCCGCTCGGCAGGTTGCTGGGCAGCCCGCTCGGCAGCTCCGTGGGGAAGCCGGACGGCAACTCGGTGGGAAGGCCGGAGGGGAGCTCCGTCGGGAAGCCCGAGGGCAGCTCGGTGGGGAGTCCGGAAGGCAGCTCGGTGGGGAGCCCACCGGTCTCCGTGCTGCTCTCTCCGGGCACCCTGTCCGGCGGGTCGTCGCCCTCCGAGGCCAGGAACACGATGAGGGAGACGGCCGCAAGGGCCACGATCACGGCGAGCAGGACCAGCAGGAGTCTGCGTCCCAGGGGGCGGCGTCCCGGGCCACCGCCATCGTCTCCGGGCGGCGAGGGCGTGCCCCCGTACGACGGCGGACCGAAGCCGCCGCCCGGAGGCGGTGCGTCGCCCGGCGGGCCGGGCGGCTGCTGAGGCGGTACGGGTGGCGTGGCCATACGCACCATGGTCGCCGCGGACCCGGTGCCGGCGCGAGGGCGCCGCGCGGGCAGCCGCTACGTGTTCGGGCTCCGACGTGATCGGTGCTGGCGCACTCCGCGCGGGGAGCACACAGCGCGCGGCACCCGGCGGGCGTGGCACAGCGCAGCGGCACCTGGTGGGCGTGGCGCAAACCCACGGCACCGGCGGGCGGGCCAGGGCGGTCGGACCGGACGAGCGCATGCACAGAGCGGGCGCACGCCGGGCGGGCGCACGCGAGGGGCGGACACTCACCGGGCGGGCGCACGCCGGGCGGGCCCACGCGAGGTGTGGCTCTCGGGCGTCCGGCGGGCGAGGGCGGTGGACCGGCCCTGCGTGGGGGGACACGGCCGCGCCCCTCGCATACGCGAGCGTGCCCGCCCCGGCACCGAGCGGGGCGCGGCCGACCCCGACTGGCCGGGGACGGCCGCGCCCCGCGGTGAGGGCTCAGCCCCGGGCACCCAGCAGGTGGTCCATCGCCAGCTGGTCCAGGTGCTCGAAGGCCATACCCCGCGCGGCGGCCGCGTCGGGGTCGAAGTCCTCGAAGGCGGACCGGTCGCCGAGCAGGGCCTGGAGGCCGTCGGCCGCCGTCGGCTGGGCGAGCTGGTCCAGACGGGCCGCGCGCAGCGCCTCCTGCACCTCCGGGTCCGCGCGGAAGGCCGCCGCGCGCTCCTTCAGCATCAGGTAGTTGCGCATGCAGCCGGCCGCCGAGGCCCACACGCCGTCGAAGTCCTCGGTCCGCGGCGGCTTGAAGTCGAAGTGCCGCGGGCCCTCGTACCCGGCCGTCTCCAGCAGGTCCACCAGCCAGAACGCGGCACGCAGATCACCCGCGCCGAAGCGGAGGTCCTGGTCGTACTTGATGCCGGACTGGCCGTTGAGGTCGATGTGGAACAGTTTGCCCGCCCACAGCGCCTGCGCGATGCCGTGCGGGAAGTTGAGGCCGGCCATCTGCTCGTGCCCCACCTCGGGGTTCACGCCGTACAGCTCCGGCCGCTCGAGTCGCTCGATGAACGCCAGGGCGTGACCGATCGTGGGCAGCAGGATGTCGCCGCGCGGCTCGTTCGGCTTGGGCTCGATGGCGAAGCGGATGTCGTAGCCCTGGGAGGTGACGTACTCGCCGAGCAGGTCGAAGGCCTCCTTCATGCGGTCGAGGGCGACCCGGACGTCCTTGGCGGCGCCGGACTCGGCGCCCTCACGGCCGCCCCAGGCGACGTAGGTCTGCGCACCGAGCTCGACCGCGAGGTCGATGTTGCGGATGGTCTTGCGCAGCGCGTAGCGGCGCACCTCGCGGTCGTTGGCGGTGAAGCCGCCGTCCTTGAACACCGGGTGGGTGAACAGGTTGGTGGTGGCCATCGGCACCTTCATGCCGGTGTCGTCCAGCGCCTGCCGGAACCGCTTGATGTGCTCCTCGCGCTCGCTGTCGCTCGAGCCGAAGGGGATGAGGTCGTCGTCGTGGAAGGTCACGCCGTGGGCGCCCAGCTCGGCCAGGCGCCGGACCGACTCGGCCGGGTCGAGGGCGCTCCGCGTGGCATCGCCGAAGGGGTCCCGTCCCTGCCAGCCGACGGTCCACAGTCCGAAGGTGAACTTGTCCTCGGGGGTGGGCTGGTAGTTCATGCCGCGGCTCCTTGCTGCTGAGACTATTTCGTCATGGCGGTTTACAAATTAGTATGCAGGAACAGTTCTGGGAAGAGACACACCCCGCCGGAGCGCGGAAGAGGGAGAGACCGATGTCAGCAGCCGAGGGTCCGCTCGTCGTCGGCGTGGACACATCCACCCAGTCCACCAAGGCCCTGGTCGTCGACGTGGCGACCGGCAGGGTCGTCGCGAGCGGCCAGGCCCCGCACACGGTGACCTCGGGGGCGGGCCGGGAGAGTGATCCCCGCCAGTGGTGGGACGCCCTGTCCGAGGCCCTGCGCCAGTGCGGCGAGGCGGCGCACGAGGCCGCCGCCGTGTCCATCGGCGGGCAGCAGCACGGCCTGGTGACGCTGGACGAGCAGGGTGAGCCGGTCCGTCCGGCGCTGCTGTGGAACGACGTCCGTTCCGCGCCGCAGGCCCGCCGGCTGGTCGAGGAGCTGGGCGGCGCGAAGTTCTGGGCGGAGCGCACCGGAAGTGTGCCCGCCGCCTCCTTCACGGTCACCAAGTGGGCGTGGCTGGCGGAGCACGAGCCGGACGCGGTACGCGCCACCCGGGCGGTCCGGCTCCCCCACGACTACCTCACCGAGCGGCTCACGGGTGAGGGCACGACCGACCGCGGCGACGCCTCCGGCACCGGATGGTGGGCGTCCGGGACGGAGGCGTACGACGAGGAGATCCTCGCGCGGGTGGGCCTCGACCCGGCGCTGCTGCCGCGCGTGGTGCGGCCCGGCGAGGTGGCCGGGACCGTGCGCGACAGCCACGACCTGCCGTTCTCCAGGGGCACCCTGGTGGCCTGCGGCACCGGTGACAACGCCGCCGCCGCGCTGGGCCTCGGCGTGCGTCCCGGCACGCCGGTGATGAGCCTCGGCACCTCGGGCACCGTGTACGCCGTGTCCCGGCACAGGCAGGCCGACCCGACCGGCACGGTGGCGGGCTTCGCCGACGCGCGCGGCGACTGGCTGCCGCTGGCCTGCACCCTCAACTGCACGCTCGCCGTCGACCGCGTCGCGGCCCTGCTGGGCCTGGACCGCGAGGCCGTCGAGCCCGGCCGCGGCGTGACCCTGCTGCCCTTCCTGGACGGCGAGCGCACCCCGAACCTCCCCCACTCCTCCGGCCTGCTGCACGGCCTGCGGCACGACACCACCGGGGGCCAGCTGCTCCAGGCCGCCTACGACGGCGCCGTGTACTCCCTGCTGGCCGCACTCGACCTGGTCCTCGACGAGGACGCCGACCCGTCGGCGCCCCTGCTGCTGATCGGCGGTGGCGCCCGGGGCGCGGCCTGGCAGCAGACCGTACGGCGGCTGTCGGGGCGGCCCGTGCAGGTGCCGGGAGCGAGGGAACTGGTCGCGCTCGGTGCGGCGGCGCAGGCGGCCGGGCTGCTCACCGGGGAGGACCCGGCCGCTGTCGCGCGGCGGTGGAACACGGCGGCGGGACCGGTACTGGACGCGGTGGAGCGGGACGAGGAGACCCTCTCCAGGCTGGCCGGGGTACTCTCCGACGCGGCCCCGCTGCTGGACCGCGCCACGGCCACCGACTGACGCCGCCCGCCGGTCCGGCGCCGACTGGCGGCGTCCACCTGCCGGTCGGTGCCTGCCGGTCCGTGCCTGCCGGTCCGTGCCTGCCGGTCGGTGGCGGGTCGACGGGCAGGCACAGGCCCGCCGGACCGTCCGACCCGCACCGACCTCGCGGACAGCGATCAGCGAGTGCGGCCGACCGGCACCGACCCGCAGGCCCGGACCGACCGCCCGCGGTGACCGACAGCACACCGACGACCGCAGAGACCGAGGAACGACGGAGGAATGAGCGCACCGCTGCACACGCCCCGGCCCGCCGGGCCGGGGCACGCACTGCCCGACACCCAGCAGGGCATGCGCCGCCGCAACCTCTCACGGGTGATGCACACCGTGAGCGCCGAGGGGCCGCTGTCCCGGGCCGCCGTCGCCTCACGCATCGGCCTGACCCGTGCGGCGGTGTCCACGCTGGTCGACGAGCTCATCCGCTCGGGCCTGCTGGAGGAACTGGGACCCGAACGGCCCGGACGCGTGGGCCGTCCCGGTTCGGCACTGGCCGTCAGCGGGAACGGCCCCGCGGGGATCGGCGCCGAGGTCGGCGTCGACCATCTCGCGGTCTGCGCGGTCGACCTGCGCGGACGGGTCCGGGCCCGGACGGTACGGCACGTCCCGAACCGGGACCGCTCCGCCGAGCCCGTGCTCGGGGAACTCACCGAGCTGGTCCACCGGGTCGTCGCCGAGGCGGAGGGCGAGGGACTCTGGCCGGCGGGTCTGGCCGTCGCCGTACCCGGTCTGGTGGCCCGTGACGCCCGGACCGTGGTGCGCGCCCCGAACCTCGGCTGGCTCGACACGGATCTCGGTGATCTGCTCCCCGCGCGGTTCCCTCTCACCGTGGCCAACGAGGCCAACTTCGGTGCGCTGGCGGAGCTGTGGCTCGGAGAGGACACCCCGCGCGACTTCCTCCATGTGTCCGCCGAGATCGGTATCGGTGCCGCGGTCGTGGTGGACGGACGGCTGCTGCACGGAAACCGCGGCTTCGCCGGCGAGCTGGGTCATGTACCGGTGTGGCCCGACGGACCGGCGTGCGCCTGCGGCGGACGGGGCTGCCTGGAGCAGTACGCCGGTGAGGAGGCGGTGCTGCGCGCTGCCGGGCTGGAGCCGGGCGAGGACCGGGTCGGTCTCCTCTCCGGCCGCGCCGTGCAGGGCGACGCCGGGGTACGACGCGCCCTGCACGACGCGGGGACCGCGCTCGGGATCGCCCTGACCGGGGCGGTGAATCTGCTGGACCCTGAGAGTGTGGTGCTGGGCGGGGCCCTGTCCGGGCTCGCGCCCTGGCTGCTGCCCTCCCTGCGGTCCGAACTGGCCCGGCGTACCGCCGGACCGGCCTGCCCCGTCTCCGTGTCCGCGCTGGGCCCCGAAGGCCCGCTGCTGGGCGCGGCACACTCGGTGGTCCGGGGGATCCTGGACGACCCGGCAGCCGTGGCCGAACAAGGCTGACGAAGGCCCCGGAACGCCTCGTCACCCCGGCGCGGCCAGCACCGAACCCGCCTGACGCACGCCGCCCGAGGCCACCTCGTCAGGCCGGTGCCAGCCGCTCCTCGAGCTCCGCGCGGTCGGTCACGAACCACACCTGGCCGCCGCGGTTCGCCTCACCCACGAAGTCGCGCAGGGCGTCGCTCCCTTCACGTGGGAGGCGATGTCGCCGACGATCACCAGACGGATGCGGTAGTTGACGAACTTCTGCACCACGTCCCCGGCGACGCCCGTGCGCAGGGCGAAGAACGTGTCGGCCACCCGCTCCACCGGGACGGCCACCACCTCCGCGTGACAGCCCATGGCGTCGCCGATCAGATCGAGGGCGGTGTCGCCACCGCTCAGCTTCGGTCCGTCCTCGCCGCAGACGAGAACGGTGACGCCGTGCGAGGTCACGAGATCGTTGGCTGCCATGGCCTGATCGTATGCCAGGGCTCCCCGGGGCTTCTCCGGCTCCGCCGCCTCACCGCTCGATGGCGCATGGCCCAACCCCTGGTTGCCGGACGTTGAGCAGGCAACTATGGGGGCATGACACCGGTTCACCGAGCCATGGAGCGACTACTCACCTGGCCCGACCTCTCGGCCTGTCCGGCCGGATGCGGTACGGGGCAGGCGCTCCGTACCGTCCGTGACGAGATCGTCCACTTCCATTCCGCGCGGGACGTGGATCTCCACCTCACCCACCGCGCGATCCAGCGTTTCCGCTACGACCTGGGTGGATCGAGTGCGATCCAGCTGGTCCCGGACTCCTGCTGGGTGACGGTGCATCTGGACTGCGCCACGGACGTGGACCTGCTGCTGACTCTGGTGAGTGTGGCCCTCAAGGCACACCATGACCGGCCCCCGTCCGCGCTGCCGGCGGCGACCGGGTGCAACTACCACCGCGTCACGGTGCTGCCGCGCGACAGGGCGGCCGGGCGCTGAGCCGGGGCCGACGGCGTGGCCTCACGGCCGCAGACTGCCGACGATGTCGGCGGTCGCCGTGAGGCCACTGTGAATGGTGGGCGCGATGCTGGTGCTGGCCAGGTAGAACCCGAGCAGCAGGCAGACCAGCGCGTGGGAGACCTTCAGCCCGCTGTTGCGCAGGAAGATCACCGCAAGGACCGAGAGCAGCAGCACCACAGAGATGGAAATGGCCATCGTCAACCTCCTCCGCCACATCCGTTTCGCGGCGTTCGGCCGCAAGTGTGGCGTAGCGGAGGGTTCGTCAGGGCTGCTGACCTGTCCGCCGAACGTGTGGTGTCACGCCCTCCGGTAGGCGTCGAGGAAGGATTGCAGCCCTGCCAGGTCGTCGGTGTTGAGGTGGTCCACGTCCGCCGCCACCAGTTCGCCCCACAGCGCGTCGCGGGCGGGACCCGGCAGGTCCGGGGTGGCCCAGAAGCGCACCCGCTGCCCGCGCGTGTGCGCGGTGCGCACGATGGCGCGCAGTTTCCGGCGTTCGGCGGAGGGGAAGGTGCCGGCACCCTGCCAGGTGAAGTTGAGCGTCCAGTTGTCGCTGATCAGCGGGACGAAGGAGGCCGGTGCGGAGGTGCCGAGGTCGGTGAGCCGGCCGTCGTAGAACGCATGGCGTACCCGCTGGGCCGCCATGGGCGCGCGGGCGGCACGGTCACCGGAGATGACGACGGTGACGGGGCCGGGCAGCACCCTGCCGTGCGCGCAGGTGGTGAACAGGTGCCGACGGCGGCGCAGACGGCGGTCGAGTGCGCGGTAGGTGGACGCCCCCTCGGTCTTGATGTCGATCAGTAGCTGGAGCGGCCTGCGGTGTCCGCGGTACACCGCACCGTGGTTCTCCCGGACCCGGGCGGCGAGCGGGTCGAGGTACAGGGCTTCCAGGGTGCGGGACCGGTCGAGGTCCTCGGGGTCGTGGGCGACCAGGAGTTGGCCGTCGACGAGGAAGATGTCCGCCTCGACGCTGCCGAACCGGTGGTCGAGGGCGTCGAGGAGGGGACGCGGGTGTTCGTAGTCGTTGTGGGCGTGGGCACGCCACAACGGGCGCGGACGGTGCCTCTGTTCGCCTGCCAGCGCCTGGGTCGCGGGGAGGGTGGCGCTGCCGGCGAGGGCGGCGCCGAGGGTGGTGAGGGCTCTGCGGCGGGTGGTGAGGGCCATGCTCTGCCTCCCTGGAAGTGCCGTACGGGTCCCCCGCGAGTATGGGGTCCCGGCATGCCCAAGGAGCAGTGGTGTGTTGGGAGTTGACCGGCACGCCGTCGTACGTTCACCTCAGTGGTGGGGGGGGGGGGGGGGGGGGGGGGGGGGGGCGGGGGGGGGGGGGGGGGGGGGGGGGGTGGGGGGGGAGGGGAGGGGA
>NZ_JBVIIM010000015.1:160694-189224 GCF_055569765.1 Streptomyces sp. NPDC031365
TGGGTGGGAGGTCGCCCTCCCCCTCCCCCCTCCCCCCCCCCCCCCCCGACCCCCCCCCCCCCCCCCCCCCCCCCCCCCCCCCCCCCCCCCCCCCCCCCCCCCCCCCCCCCCCCGGCAGGTCAGGGCGCTCGTAGATCGACCAGCTCGGCGAGCGCCTCGCGGTGGGCGCCCGCCGTGCCGTACGCGATCGAGTCCGCCTTGGCCCGCTTGAGGTAGAGGTGCGCCGGGTGCTCCCAGGTCATGCCGATGCCGCCGTGCAGCTGCAGTGCTTCCTCGGCGGCACGGACCGCGACGGACGCGGCGTAGGCCTGGGCGACGGTGACCGCCACATCGGCGTCCTGGCCCGTGGACAGCGCGTCGGCGGCGCCCCGCGCGGCCGCGCGGAGGCTGACGACCTCCAGCCACAGCTGGGCGAGCCGGTGCTTGAGTGCCTGGAAGCCACCGACGGGGCGGTTGAACTGCTTGCGGTCCTTCAGATAGCGGACCGTCTCGGTCAGCGACCACTCGGCAAGGCCGAGTTGCTCCGAGGCGAGCAGTCCGGCTCCGGCCCGCAGAGCCCGGTGCACGGCGGGCCCCGCGTCGCCGAGGCGACGCCCTGCAGCGCCGTCCAGGGAGATCCGGGCGAGCGGCCGGGTGAGGTCCAGGGATGCCTGCGGGGTGACGGTGACCGCGCCGGTCTCCACCGCGTACAGCCCGCCGTCGTCCGCCGGCACCAGCAGTACGTCGGCGACGGTGGCGTCCGCGATGCCGGTCAGCTCCCCGTGCAGTGCGCCGCCTTCCAGCCGTACGGTGGTGAACGCGACGCCGGGAGCGGTGTGCAGTCCGACGGCGAGGGCGCCGATCCGGCGCCCGGACGCCAGCTCGGTCAGCAGGTCGCCGGCCTCCTCGCAGTCCAGCAGCGCCTCAGTGGCCACGACGGCGCTCGTCAGATAGGGCACGGGAGCGACCGCGCGCCCCAATTCCTCCAGTACGACCGCGACTTCACGGTGACTGGCGCCCTGGCCACCCTTCTCTTCGGGAACCAGCAGACCGGTGAGGCCCATGCCGTCGGCGAGCGTCTTCCACAGGGACAGGTCCTGCGGGGTGTCCGACTCGATACGGGCGATGACGCCGGCCGCGTCGCAGTGGTCGGTGAGCAGGTCCCGGACCGCGGCGCGCAGCGCCTCTTCCTCCTCCGAGTACAGAAGATCGCTCATCGGGCCAGGTCCTTCCACGCGACGTCCTTGTCGGTACGCGGCTCGGCCGGCAGGCCCAGGACGCGCTCGGCGACGATGTTCAGCAGGACCTCGCTGGTCCCGCCCTCGATGCTGTTGCCCTTGGAGCGGAGGTACCGGTAGCCGGCGTCCCGGCCGGTGAAGTCGACCAGTTCCGGGCGGCGCATGGTCCAGTCGTCGTACAACAGGCCCTCCTCGCCCCGGAGTTCCACCTCCAGGCCGCTGATCTCCTGGTTGAGGCGGGCGAAGCCCAGCTTCATTCCGGCGCCCTCGGGGCCGGGCTGTCCGGCGACGAGCTGCTGGCGCAGGCGTTCACCGGCGAGCCGGGCGACCTCGGCCTCGACCCAGAGCTTCAGCAACCGCTGGTGCAGATCGTGGGTGCGCAGCTCGGGGCGTTGGCGCCAGGTCTTCGAGACCGGCCCGATCATTCCGCCCTCGCGCGGCAGTCGCATGCCGCCGATGGCGACGCGCTCGTTGTTGAGTGTGGTCTGCGCGACCCGCCAGCCGTCACCGATCTCGCCGAGCCGGTGGGCGTCGGGGATGCGGACGCCGGTGAGGAACACCTCGTTGAACTCGGCCTCGCCGGTGATCTGACGCAGCGGGCGCACCTCGACACCGGGGTCGGTCATGTCGCAGACGAAGTAGGTGATGCCCCGGTGCTTGGGCACGTCCGGGTCGGTGCGGGCGATGAGGATGGCCCAGCGGGCGAGATGGGCGCTGGAGGTCCACACCTTCTGCCCGTCGACCACCCAGTCCCCGCCGTCCTCACGCACGGCGCGTGTGCCGAGCGCCGCGAGGTCGGATCCGGCGCCCGGTTCACTGAAGAGCTGGCACCAGACCTCCTCCCCGGTCCACAGGGGTCGCAGGAAGCGCTGCTTCTGTTCCTGGGTGCCGTACTGGAGGATCGTCGGCGCGGCCATGCCCAGACCGATGCCGATGCGACGCGGGTCGTTGTCGGGCGCTCCGGCGGCCTCCAGCTCGCTGTCCACGACGCTCTGGAGGGAGCGCGGGACGCCGAGACCGCCGAGCCCTTCGGGGAAGTGCACCCAGGCGAGTCCGGCGTCGAAGCGGGCGCGCAGGAAGTCCTGACGGTCGGTGTCGGCGGGCGGATGCGCAGCGAGCAACTCCTGTGTGCGGCGGCGCAGTTCGGCGGCGTCGGTCATGCGGCGGCTCCGTTCTCCAGGGCGGGCAGCACGGCGACGCGCCCGGTGGTGACGCCGTCGGCGACCCGCTGTACGGCGTCGGCGGCCCCGGCGAGCGGCACACGCTCACTGACCAGGGGCTTGATCGCGCCCTGGGCGGCGAGGCCGGTGAGCTGTTCGTGGCAGTGCTGGACCAGCTTGGGGTTCCTGGTGTTGTACAGGCCCCAGTGCAGGCCGAGGATCGCGTAGTTCTTGACGAGGGCATGGTTCAGGGCGGGGCTGGGGATGGTTCCGCTCGCGAAGCCGACGACCACGATCCGGCCCTCGAAGGCGACGGACTTGGCGGACTGGGCGTATGCCTGGCCGCCGACGGGGTCGTAGATCACGTCGGCGCCCCGGCCGCCGGTGGCTTCCTTGACCGCGGCGACGACGTCCTGCTCACGCCGGTCGATCACCACGTCGCAGCCCAGCCGGCGGGCCACGGCGGCCTTCCCGGCACCGCCGACCACACCGATGACGGTGGCGCCCGCCGCCTTGCCGAGCTGCACGGCCGCGCTGCCGACCCCGCCCGCGGCGGCATGGACGAGCAGCGTCTCGCCCGCCTCCAGGCCGGCCCGGCGGTGCAGGCCGAACCAGCCGGTCTGGTAGCCGATGTGCAGGGCGGCCGCCTCCGCGTCGTCCAGCACGTCCGGCGCCGGCAGCAGCGCGGCGGCGTTCGCCACGGCGTACTCGGCGAGACCGCCGTACGGCAGTGCGGGGTTGGCGATCACCCGGCGCCCGTCCTCGGTCTCGCCGCAGATCTCCACGCCCGGGGTGAACGGCAGCGGCGGCCTGACCTGGTACTGACCCCGGCACATCAGCGCGTCCGGGAAGTTGATGTTGGCGGCACGCACCTTCAGCAGGACCTGCCCCTCGCCGGGAGTCGGCGACGCCACCTCCGCGAGGCGCATCACCTCGCCCGGCTCACCGAGCTCGTGCACTTGCCATGCCTGCATGCGGTGCCTCCACGGGGCTGTGAACGTCGTGTTCGCCTGACCGGGTCCATCGCATACTAAGCGGTCGCTTGCCGATCAGGGAACAGTCTCGTTCCATCACGCGGGCCGACCGTCTGCGTCACCCGCGCCGACCGCCCGCGTCACCCGCGCCGAACACCTCCCGCACGCCCGCCGGCCGCCCCTCAGCCCCGCTTGGGCCGCGCGCGTACGTGCATCCGCTCCCCCTGCGGACCGAACAGACTGAGGAACTCCACGGGTCCCTCCCCCGTCGACCCGAACCAGTGCGGCACACGCGTGTCGAACTCCGCCGCCTCCCCCGCCGCCAGCACCACGTCGTGTTCGCCGAGCACCAGCCGCAGCTTCCCGGACATCACGTACAGCCACTCATAACCCTCATGCGTACGCGGTTCGGGTTCCGCCTTCCGCTTGGGTTCGAGCACCTTGTACGCCTGGAGCCCGCCGGGCTGGCGGGTGAGCGGCCAGTGGGTGCGGCCGTGGCGCACGATCGGCTCGGAGGCGCGGATGCGCGGATCGCCGACCGGCGGCGCGCCGACCAGCTCGTCCAGCGGGACCTGGTGGGCCTGCGCGATCGGCAGCAGCAGCTCCAGGCTGGGTTTGCGCAATCCGGACTCCAGCCTCGAGAGGGTGCTCACGGATATGCCGGTCGCCTCCGACAACGCCGCGAGTGTCACCTCCCGCTCCTTCCTGATCCGCCGCAGCCTGGGTCCCACATCCGCGAGAACGTCGTCCGTCGTCATGGTGCTATTGCAGGATCGGCAAAGTTGTTTGTCAAT
Source organism: Streptomyces sp. NPDC031365 (assembly GCF_055569765.1). Classification (NCBI taxonomy): domain Bacteria; kingdom Bacillati; phylum Actinomycetota; class Actinomycetes; order Kitasatosporales; family Streptomycetaceae; genus Streptomyces; species Streptomyces sp. NPDC031365. Next base: position 164,840 of record NZ_JBVIIM010000015.1, read on the forward strand.
GCGGCACCGGCTCGGCCACGGTGGTCGTGGAGGTGGTCACGATGAACGAAACGGACCGGAACGAGATCTACGACGTGGTCGTCGTCGGCGGTGGGGCGGCGGGGCTGTCCGCCGCTCTGGTGCTGGGCCGGGCCCGGCACCGCACGCTGGTCGTGGACGCGGGCGAGCCGCGCAACGCGCCCTCGTCACACATGCAGGGCTATCTCACCCGGGACGGGATGTCACCGGCCGAGTTCCTGGCGCTGGGGCGGGAGGAGATCGCACGCTACGGCGTCGAGCTCGTCCGGGACCGGGTCACGGACATCACGGGGAACGGGGACTTCACCGTCGTACTCGACTCGGGAGGGGCCGTGCGCGCCCGGCGGCTGATCGTCGCCACCGGGCTGAAGGACGAGCTGCCCGAGGTCCCCGGAGTCGCCGAGCGGTTCGGGCGGGACGTGCTGCACTGCCCGTTCTGCCACGGCTGGGAGGTGCGCGACGAGCCCTTCGGCGTGCTCGCGTCGTCCTCGATGAGCGTGCACCAGGCGCTGATGGTGTCCCAGTGGTCGAAGGACGTCACCCTCTTCCTGCACCGGGTCGCCGAGGAGGAGCTGTCCGACCAGGATCTGCGACGGCTGGCCGCCGCCGGGGTCGACGTGGTGCCCGGTGAGGTCGCCGGGCTGGTGACCGAGGACGACCGGCTCACCGGGGTGCGGCTGGCCGACGGCACGAGGCACGCCCGCTCCGTCCTCTTCGTCGGGCCCCGTCCGGTGCCGCGGACGGGGCTGCTGGAGCGGCTGGGTGCCGAGCTGGACGAGACGCCGTTCGGCGCGTACCCGGTGGTCGACCCGACCGGTCTGACCACGGTGCCCGGCGTCTGGGCGGCGGGCAACGCGATCGGCTTCTCCGAACAGGTGGTGCACGCGGCGAGCGGCGGTTACCGTGCGGCGGCGGCGATCGTCGGGGACCTGCTCATGACCCGTCTGGACTCCGCCACAACCGGATAGTCACCATGCGTCCGGGGTGTGCGGCGCCCGCCTCCGTAGCACCATGGCCGCATGCTGCTGTACCGGTTGGTCCGTGTGTCCCAGGAGGTCGCCGCCACCTCGGCGCGGTCCCGGAAGATCGCCCTGCTCGCCGAGCTCTTCCGGGAGGCGGAGGCGGACGACGTGCCGATCGTCATCCCGTACCTGGCGGGCCGGCTGCCGCAGGGCCGGATCGGCGTGGGCTGGAAGGTGCTGAGCCGTCCGGTCGTCCCCGCCGCCGAGCCGGCCCTGACCGTGCGCGCGGTCGACGCGCTGCTCACCGGCCTCGGCGGGGTGTCCGGTCCGGGCTCCCAGGCCGAGCGGGCCAGGCTGGTCGGCGATCTGCTGGCCGCGTGCACCGAGGACGAGCAGCGGTTCCTGTTCGGACTGCTCACCGGCGAGGTCCGGCAGGGCGCCCTGGACGCGGTCGCCGTCGAAGGGCTGGCGCAGGCGACGGGGGCTCCGCCGGTCGATGTCCGGCGGGCGGTGATGCTGGCCGGCTCGCTGCAGTCGGTGGCCGAGGCGCTGCTGGCGGACGGCCCCGGGGCCCTGGTGCGGTTCCGGCTCACCGTCGGCCGCCCGGTGCTGCCGATGCTGGCGCACAGCGCCTCCTCGGTCACGGAGGCGGTCGGGAAGCTGGGGGCGTGCGCGGTCGAGGAGAAGCTCGACGGCATCCGCGTCCAGGTCCACCGCGACGGCGACACCGTACGCGTGCACACCCGAACCCTCGACGACATCACGGGCCGGCTGCCGGAAGTGACGGCTGCGGCCCTGCAGTTGCGGGGGGAGCGGTTCATCCTGGACGGGGAGGTCATCTCCTTCGACGACAGCGGCCGCCCCCGCTCGTTCCAGGAGACCGCCGGCCGGGTCGGCTCCCGGGTGGACGTGGCCACGGCAGCCCGGGAAGTCCCCGTCTCCCCCGTCTTCTTCGACGCGCTCTGCGTCGACGGCCGGGACCTGCTGGACCTGCCGTTCTCCGAGCGGCACGCGGAGCTGGCCCGGCTGGTCCCGGAGCCGATGCGGGTACGGCGCGCTCTGGTGCCGGGCGCCGGGGACCTGGGAGCGGCCGAGGAGTTCCTCGCCGAGACGCTCAAGCGTGGCCACGAGGGTGTCGTGGTCAAGGGGCTGGACGCCCCCTACAGCGCGGGCCGGCGCGGCGCTTCCTGGCTGAAGGTCAAGCCGGTGCACACGCGCGACCTGGTGGTACTGGCCGCCGAGTGGGGCCACGGCCGCCGCACCGGGAAGCTCTCCAACCTGCACCTGGGGGCGCGGACGGCCGACGGCGGATTCGCGATGCTCGGCAAGACCTTCAAGGGCATGACCGACGCGATGCTGGCGTGGCAGACCGAGCGGCTGCGGAAGCTGGCGGTCGAGGAGAACGGACATGTCGTGACGGTGCGCCCCGAACTCGTCGTGGAGATCGCCTACGACGGTCTCCAGCGCTCCACCCGCTACCCGGCCGGTGTCACCCTCCGGTTCGCCCGAGTGGTCCGCTACCGCGAGGACAAGCGCCCCGAGGAGGCGGACACGGTGGAGACCCTGCTCGCCGCACACCCCGAGGTGAGGCCGTGATGAGCTCCCGAAGCGCCGGACTGCTGTTGTTCCGACGCACCGGTCAGGGCATCGAGGTGTTGCTCGGTCATATGGGCGGCCCGTTCTTCGCCCGGCGGGACGCCGGGGCGTGGACCGTGCCGAAGGGCGAGTACGACCCCGGGGAGCCGGCCTGGGAAGCGGCGCGCCGCGAATTCCAGGAGGAACTGGGGCTGCCGCCGCCGGACGGGGAGGCGGTACCGCTCGGGGAGGTCCGGCAGTCCGGCGGGAAGACCGTCACCGCGTGGGCGGTCGAGGCCGACCTGGACCCGGCGACGGCCGTCCCCGGCACGTTCGAGATGGAGTGGCCGCCGAAGTCGGGACACATGCGGGAGTTCCCGGAGCTGGACCGGGTCGCCTGGGTCGCACTGGACCGGGCCCGTGAAGTGATCGTCTCCGCGCAGACCGCGTTTCTCGACCGCCTGGCGGAGCACTCGCCCTGAGGAGCCCTCCCGCGTTGCGCCCCCCACCGCCGCGCGGGAAGGTCGGAAGGCACAGCCCGTCCCCAGGGAGGTCAGCGATGCACATCGCCACGGTGAATCCGGCGAACGGCGAGACCCTCAAGACGTACCACCCCATGGACGAGGAGGAGCTCGAGCGCCGGATCCAGCTCGCGGAGGCCACGTTCCGCACGTACCGGACGACGACGTTCGACGAGCGTGCCCGCCTGCTGCACCGGGCCGCCGAGATCCTCGACGAGGATCAGCAGAGCATCGGCCGGGTGATCACCACGGAAATGGGCAAGCCGGTCAAGCAGGCCCGTGCGGAGGCCGCGAAGTGCGCCAAGGCGATGCACTGGTACGCCGACCACGCGGCGGAACTCCTCGCCGACGAGGAACCCGACGCCTCCGATGTGAAGGACTCCGGCGCCTCCCGGGTTCTGGTGCGCTATCGGCCGCTGGGCCCGGTGCTCGCCGTGATGCCGTGGAACTTCCCCCTGTGGCAGGTGGTGCGGTTCGCCGCGCCCGCGCTGATGGCGGGCAATGTGGGACTGCTCAAGCATGCCTCGAACGTGCCGCAGACGGCCCTGTACCTGGATGACCTCTTCCACCGCGCCGGCTTCACCGAGGGCTGCTTCCAGACCCTGCTCATCGGCTCCGCCGCGGTCGACGATCTCCTGCGGGACGAACGGATCAAGGCGGCCACCCTCACCGGAAGCGAGCCCGCGGGCCGCGCGGTCGCCTCCACCACCGGTGAGATGATCAAGAAGACGGTGCTGGAACTGGGCGGCAGCGACCCGTACGTCGTCATGCCCTCGGCCGACCTGGACCGGGCGGCCGAGATCGCGGTCACCGCGCGGACGCAGAACACGGGGCAGTCCTGCATCGCCGCCAAGCGGTTCATCGTGCACACGGACGTCTACGACGCCTTCGCCGAGCGCTTCACCGCGGGCATGAAGGCGCTGAAGGTCGGCGACCCGATGGACGAGGAGACGGACGTCGGCCCGCTCTCCAGCGAACGGGGCCGCGACGATCTCGAGGAACTGGTCGACGACGCCGTACGGGCCGGCGCCACCGTGCTGTGCGGCGGCGAGCGTCCTGAGGGGCCAGGCTGGTTCTACCCGCCGACGGTGCTGACCGGGATCGGCCGGGAGATGCGGATCCACCGGGAGGAGGCCTTCGGACCGGTCGCCACGCTGTACCGCGCGGCGGACCTGGACGAGGCGGTCCTGATCGCGAACGACACCGACTTCGGGCTCAGTTCCAACGTCTGGACCCGCGACGAGGCCGAGGTCGACCGGTTCGTCCGGGACCTGGAGGCGGGCAGTGTCTTCGTGAACGGGATGACGGCCTCCCACCCGGCGTTCCCGTTCGGCGGTGTGAAGCGGTCCGGGTACGGGCGTGAGCTGTCCGGGCACGGAATCCGCGAGTTCTGCAACATCACCACGGTTTGGCAGGGTGCGTGATGTCCGCGCGGCTACCATCCCGACTGTGAACCGCGAAGTGACTCTTCCTCTGATCGTCGACAACCGCGGGACCTTGCAGGTTGCCGCCTCCGATGTCAGCAAGCTGCTGCGGACGGTGGGCGGGCGGTGGGTGCGGCTTGTCGAGGCGGGGGAGGACGGGCTCGACGAGGACACGGTCGCTGCGCTGACCATCGAGCTGGCGAAGCTTGCCGACCGGATCGATGTGGCGTGTATTGCCCACAGCAGTGGGGGTGGGTCGTAAGACGCGGGGTTCACTGCCGTGTGCGGGCCGTGGGCGGCCTGTCGCGCAGTTCCCCGCGCCCCTGGGCGGGTTCCGCCAGCGTTGCCCAGAACTCCGCCTCGTAGGTCTGGAGCAAGTGGGTGTACTGGTGTGCGCGGACCTCGTCGAGACGCCCCTCGTCCAGAGCGGTCTGGACTGCCCTGCCGGCCGCTTCATCAAGGGCCGGAGCCGGTTGTGCGAAGAAGTCGAAGAAGGCGCAGGCCTCGTCGGGGAAGCCGTAGTGGGTGCGTAGGGCCTCGGCGATCGTCGCGCAGTAGCCGCCCCAGGCCGAGAAGTTCGCCGTGAGAGCGAGGACGACGGCGGCCGGCTCGGCGTTCAGGGCCAGCCAGGCGACGTACGCCGGGTAGGACTGGCAGCCCGCCAGGGGCGCATGGGTGTTCGCCTGGTGCTCGTCCACGCCGCACGCGGCCGTGAGCGTCTTCAGGTGTTCCGCCGCCAGGGCCTCGCCTTCGGCCAGGGCGGTGAAGTACGCGGCCGACTCCGGGTCGGCCCGCTCGGCCAGGTGCAGGAAGGCGCGACGGTCCGCCGGGATCACCCAGCGCTGTTCCAGGGCGAGTGCGGTCAGGACGGTCCGGTCCGCCTCACCGCGGGCGATCAGCGGAACCAGGGGGTTGGACCGCGGGTCGGGGGCGAGTTCCCTGGTGGTCGTCGCCAGCAGTTCCCGTGCCGTGCGTGTCATCGCGTCCTCCGTCGCGTCGGTCACACACGAGCGTTCCCCGGAATCGGGGCACTGGTAACCCGGCGGTGCCGCCCGCACCGCCGGGTAGTCCGGGCGGCCTCAGCGGATGGGCATGCCCGACAGGGTGCGGGCGATCACCAGGCGCTGGATCTCGCTGGTGCCCTCGAAGATGGTGTAGATCGCGGCGTCGCGGTGCATCCGCTCGACCGGGTACTCGCGCGTGTACCCGTTGCCGCCGAGGATCTGGATCGCCTGGCCGGTGACCTTCTTGGCCGTCTCACTGGCGAACAGCTTGGACATCGAGCCTTCGGCGGCCGTGAACGGCTTGCCGTTGACCGCCATCCAGGAAGCGCGCCACACCAGGAGGCGGGCGGCGTCGATCTGGGTGCGCATGTCGGCGAGCTGGAAGGCGACGCCCTGGTTGTCGATGATCGGGCGGCCGAACTGCTCACGCGTGGTGGCGTACTCCAGGGCGACCTCGTAGGCCGCGCGGGCGGTGCCGACCGCCATGGCGCCGACGGCGGGGCGGGACGCCTCGAAGGTGGCCATCGCGGCGTTCTTCACGCGCTCGCCGCCCTTCTTGGCCTTCTCACGGGCGCGGGCGAGGCGCTCGTCCAGCTTCTCCTTGCCGCCGAGCAGACAGGAACCGGGAACACGCACGTTGTCCAGGATGACCTCGGCGGTGTGCGAGGCGCGGATACCGTGCTTCTTGAACTTCTGGCCCTGGGAGCATCCGGGGGTGCCCGGCGGGATGATGAAGGAGGCGTGCCCCTTGGAGCCGAGGTCCGGGTCGACGACCGCCACCACGACGTGGACGTTGGCGATGCCGCCGTTGGTGGCCCAGGTCTTGGTGCCGTTGATCACCCACTCGTCCTTGGCCTCGTCGTACACCGCGCGGGTGCGCATCGAGGCCACGTCGGAGCCGGCATCGGGCTCGGAGGAGCAGAACGCGGCGACCTTGACGTCGTTGGCGTCGCCGTACATCTGGGGGATCCAGGTGCCGATCTGCTCCTCGGTGCCGTTGGCGAGGACACCGACGGCGGCGAGACCGGTGCCGACGATCGACAGGGCGATGCCCGCGTCGCCCCAGAAGAGCTCCTCCATCGCCATGGGGATGCCGAGGCCGCTTGCGTCGAAGTACTGCTGGGCGTAGAAGTCCAGGGAGTAGATGCCGACCTTGGCGGCCTCCTGGATGACCGGCCAGGGAGTCTCCTCACGCTCGTCCCATTCGGCGGCCGCGGGGCGGATCACATCGGCGGCGAAGCCGTGCAGCCAGTCCCGCACCTCCCTCTGTTCGTCGTTGAGCTCCATGGTGAACTCGGCCATGTCCCCTCCAGCGGCAGCGCACGTGCGTGTTACTTACGGTAACACCGAGTCTGTTACCGGTGGGTAGGAAAAGTCAACTCCCCCGGGCCGGTCGGTATCCCGTTCGACGGCCGCTGGGCCGTCAGTGTTAGTTTGCGCAGGCGTTACCGAACCTGCACGGGTGGGGAGAGCTCATGGACACCACACAGCGGACCGATCAGCAACGGTCCGCCCACCGACGCCGGCGCGAGCTGCTGGAGGCCGCCGACCGGGTGGTGCTGCGCGACGGCCCCGGGGCATCGATGAACGCGATCGCCGCCGAGGCCGGCATCACCAAGCCCATCCTCTACCGGCACTTCGGTGACAAGGGAGGACTCTACGCGGCTCTGGCCAAGCGGCACACCGACTCCCTGCTGGACTCGCTGCGGGCCGCGCTGGACGCTCCGGCGGACCGGCGCGAGCGGGTGGAGGCCACCCTGGACACCTATCTCTCGGCGATCGAGGCGCGCCCCCAGGTGTACCGCTTCCTGATGCATCCCGCGGAGGAGTCGCAGAGCGACCAGGGCTTCGACGTCGGCAAGCACTCGGCACCCCTGCTGCGGCGGATGGGCGAGGAGCTGGCCCAGGTGATCGGGGAGCGGCTGGACCTCGGTCCGGACAGCCAGCAGCTGGCCCGGGTGTGGGGGCACGGCATCGTCGGCATGATGCACGCGGCCGGTGACTGGTGGCTCGGGGAACGGCCCTGCTCCCGGGCCGAGCTGGTACGCAGCCTGGCGGATCTGCTGTGGGGACGGCTGGCGGCGGCGGGCGACAAGGTCGGCGGCCCGGGGTTCTGAGCCGCCGGCCCGGACGCCGCTCCGGCCCCGTGGCCGGGACGGCCGCCCATCCGGACGACTCCCGGGTCGCGGCCCGAGCGGCTTCCCGGGGCCCGGACGACCCCGGCCCGGACGACTCCCCGACGCCCGGCACCAGGGCCTCAGTCCGGCCGGTTCCAGGAAGCCCGGCTCGCCCGGCGCATGAGCCTGCGGTGCCGCCATCCGGTCACGCGGTCGGCGTAGATCCGGCCCTCCAGGTGGTCGCACTCGTGCTGCAGGCACCGGGCGAAGAACCCGGTGCCGTGGACGGTGACCGGTTCGCCGGTCACCGTGACGCCCTCGACCACGGCGTGGTCGTACCTCTCCGTCCCCGCTTCCAGGCCGGGCAGGGACAGGCAGCCCTCCGGGCCGCGCACCACCACCCCGTCCCTCTCGACCAGCCGCGGGTTCACCACATGCCCCCGGTGCCGGACGTCCTCGTCGTCCGGGCAGTCGTAGACGAACACCCGTAGCGGCTCGCCGACCTGGTTGGCCGCCAGGCCCACGCCCTGGGCCGCGTACATGGTCGCGAACAAGTCCTCCACCAGGCGGGCGAGTTCCGGGCCGAAGGCGGTGACCTCCCGGCAGGGTGCGTGCAGCACCGGGTCGCCGAGCAGGGTGAGGGACCGTACGCGTCCGTGGACGCCGGGGATGGAGCCGTGTCGCATGGCGGCCAGAGTACGGTCCTTCCAGCAACGCCCGTCTCACGATGGTGCCGCGGTTCTGGAGCGCGAAGGGATCTCGATAGGCTGAGGTCTCACCACGTGGCCGTCCGGCACAGACGCGGCGCGTACGCAAGGAGGATCGAGAACTGATGGCAGGCAACTCGGACCCGCTCTCGCCGCGGGCCAAGCTGGCCGTGACCGCGGGCAAGGCGGTCGCGGCGGCATCCCGCGCCGCCGGGCGCGGCAGCGGTTCGGTGATCGGCGGCCGGGTGGCACTCAAACTCGACCCCGATCTCCTGGCCCGGCTCGCGCAGAACCTGGACTGTGTCCTGGTCTCGGCGACCAACGGCAAGACCACGACGACCAGACTCATCGCGGAGGCACTGCGCGCCGCGGGACCGGTCGTGTCCAACGCGCTCGGTGCCAACATGCCGGCCGGCATCACCTCGGCGCTCGCGGGCGGCTCGGAGTCGAAGTTCGGCGTGATCGAGGTCGACGAGAAGTACCTGGCCGGAGTGGCCCGGGACACCGACCCGAAGTGCATCGCCCTGCTCAACCTCTCCCGCGACCAGCTCGACCGCGCCGCCGAGACCCGGATGCTCGCGGAGAACTGGCGCGAGGGCCTGGCCGGCTCCAAGGCCGTCATCGTCGCCAACGCCGACGACCCGCTGGTGGTGTGGGCCGCGTCCTCCTCCCCCAACGTGATCTGGGTCGCCGCCGGGCAGATGTGGAAGGACGACGCCTGGTCCTGCCCGTCCTGCGGCGGTGTGATGCAGCGCCCGGGCGACGACTGGTTCTGCGGTGAGTGCGGATTCCGCCGGCCGACCCCGAGCTGGGCGCTCTCCGGCGACCATGTGCTCGACCCGCACGGCTCCGCCTGGCCGATCCACCTCCAGCTGCCGGGCCGCGCCAACAAGGCCAACGCCGCGTCCTCCGCGGCCGTCGCCGCCGTCTTCGGGGTGCCGCCGCAGGTCGCGCTGGAGCGCATGTACCAGGTGCAGGCCGTGGCAGGCCGCTATGACGTGGTCCAGTTCGAGGGCCGCGATCTGCGTCTGCTGCTCGCCAAGAACCCCGCGGGCTGGCTGGAGACGTTCTCGCTGATCGACCCGCCGCCGACCCCGGTGATCCTCTCGGTGAACGCGCGCGGTGCCGACGGCACCGACACCTCCTGGCTGTGGGACGTCGACTACACGCAGCTGACCGGCCATCCGATCTGCGTGGTCGGCGACCGGAAGCTGGACCTCGCGGTGCGGCTGGAGGTCGCGAACCAGCAGTTCCAGGTCTGCGAGAACCTCGACCAGGCGGTCCAGCTGTGCCCGCCCGGCCGGATCGAGGTCATCGCCAACTACACCGCGTTCCAGGACCTGCGCCGCCGCGTCGGCAACTGACCCACGACACCTCAGGGGACTTGAAGTGAGCGACAACCAGCTGCGGGTCGTCTGGATCTACCCGGACCTGCTCAGCACCTACGGCGACCAGGGCAACGCTCTCGTCGTCGAGCGCCGGGCGCGGCAGCGCGGGCTGGACGTGGCCCGGCTCGACGTGCGCAGCGACCAGCCGATCCCGACCTCCGGCGACATCTACCTGATCGGGGGCGGCGAGGACCGCCCGCAGCGGCTGGCCGCCGAGCGGCTGCGCCGGGACGGCGGTCTGCACCGCGCGGTGGGGAACGGCGCGATCGTCTTCTCGGTCTGCGCCGGCTACCAGATCCTCGGCCACGAGTTCATCAACGACCTCGGCCAGCGCGAGCCCGGTCTCGGTCTGCTCGACGTGGTCTCGGTACGCGGCGAGGGCGCCCGGTGCGTGGGCGACGTACTGGCGGACATCAACCCGCAGCTGGGACTGCCCCCGCTGACCGGGTTCGAGAACCACCAGGGCGTCACCCATCTGGGTCCCACGGCCCGACCGCTCGCCCAGGTGCGCTTCGGCAACGGCAACGGCACCGGGGACGGCACCGAGGGCGCGTTCAACGACACCGTCTTCGGCACCTACATGCACGGCCCCGTACTCGCCCGCAACCCGCAGATCGCCGACCTGCTGCTGAAGCTCGCGCTCGACGTCAACGCACTGCCGCCGACCGACGACCGCTGGTACGAGGCACTGCGGAACGAGCGGATCGCTGCGGCGCAGCAGCCCGCCTGAGGCGTCCGCGCCCCTGTGGACACCGGGCGCCGGACGGACCCCGGACGGCCCGTCTGACGCCTGCCCCGCACAGGTGAGCGGGGTCGTCCACCAGGCGGACGCCGGATGCGGTCCGGCCCCCCGTAGCCGCTAGGGTGACGAGGATCGAGCCGGACAGCGCGGTCCGGTCCCGGCCCACATCGAGAAGGTTGTTTCGGGCTATGCGCATTGGTGTCCTCACGTCCGGCGGCGACTGCCCCGGCCTGAACGCCGTCATCCGGTCCGTCGTGCACCGTGCCGTCGTCGACCACGGCGACGAGGTCATCGGCTTCCGCGACGGGTGGAAGGGCCTCCTCGAGTGCGACTACCTCAAACTCGACCTCGACGCGGTGAGCGGCATCCTCGCCCGCGGCGGCACCATCCTCGGCTCCTCCCGGGTGCGCCCCGAACATCTGCGGGACGGTGTGGAGCGGGCCAGGGGGCACGTCCAGGAACTCGGCCTCGACGCGATCATCCCGATCGGTGGTGAGGGCACGCTCAAGGCGGCCCGGCTGCTCTCCGACAACGGCCTGCCGATAGTGGGTGTGCCGAAGACCATCGACAACGACATCGCCGGCACGGACGTCACCTTCGGCTTCGACACGGCCGTCGGCGTGGCGACCGAGGCCCTCGACCGGCTGAAGACCACCGCCGAGTCCCACCAGCGCGTGTTGATCGTGGAGGTCATGGGCCGTCACACCGGCTGGATCGCGCTGCACTCCGGCATGGCGGCCGGTGCGCACGCCATTGTCGTGCCCGAACGGTCCTTCGACATCGACGAGCTGACCGCGAAGGTCGGCGAGCGGTTCTCCGCCGGCAAGCGGTTCGCGATCGTGGTCGCCGCCGAGGGCGCCAAGCCGAAGGCCGGCACCATGGATTTCGACGAGGGCGGCAAGGACGTCTACGGCCATGAGCGGTTCGCCGGGATCGCCCGGCAGCTCTCCCTGGAGCTGGAGTCGCGGCTCGGCAAGGAGGCGCGGCCGGTGATCCTCGGGCACGTCCAGCGCGGCGGCACGCCCACGGCATACGACCGGGTGCTGGCGACGCGGTTCGGGTGGCATGCGGTGGAAGCGGTGCACCGGGGAGAGTTCGGACGGATGACCGCGCTGCGGGGTACGGACATCGTCATGGTGTCCCTGGCCGAGGCGGTGGAGACGTTGAAGACGGTGCCGGAAGCGCGGTACGCGGAGGCGGAGTGCGTGCTGTGACCCTCCGGGTGCAGCTCGCTCCCTGAGGTGAGTCGCGGGGTGCGGGCCGTCCGTGGCGGATCGCGCCCCCGCGGCGGAGCCGCACACCTGTACAGCCCCGCGCCCCTTCGGGACGCTTACCGCCCCCGGTGACGGATGCCGCCGGGGGCGGTTCTACTCTGGTGCGGACGGATTGCGTACAACCCGCACGAAACTGGAGCCGGCATGGATCACAGCGGGCACGGCATGACCATGGATCTGCCGCCGTTCACGCTGGGGCGAGGGCTCGCCTGGTCGGCAGATCCCTTCTTTCTCGTCGCCTGCCTGCTGGGGCTGGCGCTGTACGGCTGGGGCGTGGCCCGGCTGGTGCGGCGCGGTGACAAGTGGCCGGTGGGACGGACCGTCGCGTTCGTCACCGGTGTGCTGAGCATCGGCCTCATGATGTGCACCGCGCTGAACGACTACGGCATGGTCATGTTCAGCGTGCACATGGTGCAGCACATGATGATCAGCATGGTGTCGCCGATCCTGATCCTGCTCGGCGCCCCCATCACCCTCGCCCTGCGCGCGCTGCCGCCGGCCGGGCGGGGCCGCAAGGGACCGCGCGAGTTGCTGCTGATGCTGCTGCACAGCCACTACATGCGGATCGTCACCCATCCGGTATTCACCATTCCGCTGTTCATCGCGAGCCTGTACGGCCTGTACTTCACCCCTCTCTTCGACTTCCTGATGGGCTCCCAGGTGGGCCACATCGCGATGATGGTGCACTTCCTCGCCGTCGGCCTGGTGTTCTTCTGGCCGATCATGGGAGTGGACCCGGGCCCGCACCGGCCGGGCTACCTGATGCGGATGCTGGAGCTGTTCGCGGGAATGCCGTTCCACGCCTTCTTCGGTATCGCGCTGATGATGGCGTCGACGCCGATGGTCACGACCTTCGAAAACCCGCCCGGTTCACTCGGCATCGATGCGCTGACCGACCAGAACGCCGCCGGTGGCATCGCCTGGGCGTTCAGTGAGGTCCCCTCCGTAGTGGTATTGATCGCGCTGCTGTTCCAGTGGTACGCCTCGGACCAGCGGCAGGCGAAGCGCCAGGACCGCGCCGCCGACCGGGACGGGGACAAGGAACTCGAGGCGTACAACGCCTATCTGGCCTCATTGAACGCACCCGGGAAGTAATGCGTAATTCCCTTGTTCTCCCGTCCCCTGAACGCGCCATCGGGCCATCGGGCCATCGTGACGATGCAGCGGCGGGACGTGTCCGGACGTGCCCACCTTCCCGCTGGGAGACACGGCCCGTGTCGTACGCGGGGAAGTACGACGAGGGGGTGCCGGGGCTTCACCCGGCTGGGCGAGGACGTCACGCTCACCGAGGCGCGTACCGGGTCGGACGCGGCGTGTGCGCGGGGTGGCGCCGCGTGACCAGGTTTCGATCCGCCGGTCCGCGAAGCACCGTAAGGAGGCAGAACGGGGGCACCATGGAGGGAGCCGAACCATGAGGAGGGTGTTGCGATGCCCGGTACCACGAACGGTTCCACGTCGACGAAGACCATGGGAGTGCTCACCGTAGGCGCCTTGGTCGCCGTGACCGCGTACACGGTGGCGCTCGGCAGCAACGGCTGGCTGTGGTTCGGCTGGGTCGTCCTGGGCCTGATCACCCTGGGGATGGTCGCCACCCGCAGCACCTGAGGAGCGCCCCGGGCGGCGGCCTCACTTCGGGGTGAGCCGCCCCATCAGGTGCACGCCCGGCTGGTACTTCGGCAGCCGGACGGTGATCTTCATTCCCGCGCCCACGGCTGTCTCGATGACGAGGCCGTGGTCGTCGCCGTAGACCTGGCGGAGCCGGTCGTCGACGTTGGACAGTCCGATGCCGCCGGTGGGGCTGGCCTCGCGGGCCAGGATACGGCGCAGCAGACCGGGGTCCATGCCGGCACCGTCGTCCTCGATGACGACGAGGGCCTCGGCGCCCGCGTCCTGTGCGGTGATCTGGATGTGGCACCGGTCGGCCTTGCCCTCCAGACCGTGTTTGACGGCGTTCTCCACGAGTGGCTGGAGGCAGAGGAAGGGCAGGGCGACCGGCAGCACCTCGGGGGCGATCTGCAGGGTGACGGAGAGGCGGTCACCGAAGCGTGCCCGCACCAGTGCCAGGTAGTGGTCGATGGCGTGGAGCTCGTCGGCGAGGGTGGTGAAGTCGCCGTGCCGGCGGAACGAGTAGCGGGTGAAGTCGGCGAACTCCAGCAGCAGCTCCCGGGCGCGCTCGGGGTCGGTGCGCACGAAGGAGGCGATCACGGCGAGCGAGTTGAAGATGAAGTGCGGGGAGATCTGCGCGCGCAGGGCCCTGATCTCGGCCTCGATGAGACGGGTGCGGGACTGGTCGAGGTCGGCGAGCTCCAACTGGACGGAGACCCAGCGGGCGACCTCCCCGGCGGCCCGGACCAGGACCGCGGACTCGCGGGGCGCGCAGGCGACGAGCGCGCCGTGCACCCGGTCGTCGACGGTGAGCGGGGCGACGACGGCCCAGCGCACCGTGCAGTCGGGGGTGTCACAGGTGAGCGGGAAGGCCTCGCCGCGGCCGGTGTCGAGGGGGCCGGTGAGACGTTCCATGATCTCGGTGCGGTGGTGGGCGCCGGCGCCGTCCCAGACGAGAACCTGTTCTCGGTCGGTGAGGCACAGGGCGTCCGTGCCCAGGAGCGAGCGGAGCTTGCGGGCGGATTTTCCGGCGGTCTCCTCGGTCAGACCGGCCCGCAGCGGGGGCGTGGCCAGGGATGCGGTGTGCAGGGTCTCGAAGGTGGCGTGCTCGACGGGTGTGCCGAGTCCGGCGAGGCTGGGGGGCCGGGCGGTGCGCCGGCCCAGCCAGAATCCGGCGGCCAGCAGGGGCAGTACCGCGACGAGCAGACCGGCGAGGAAGCCGCTCACGAGGACACCTCCGTACGCAGTTCCTCCGGAAGGTGGAAACGGGCCAGGACCGACGCCGTCCCGGGCGGCACCCGGCCGGGGGTGGCCAGGGACACCAGGATCATGGTGAGGAAGCCCAACGGCACCGACCAGAGCGCGGGCCAGGCCAGCAGGGCGTGCCAGGGCCCCGCGCCCGGGTAACCGGCCATGGTCGCGGCGACGGCGAGGAACGCGGAGCCGCCGCCCACCAGCATCCCGGCAGCGGCACCCGGCGGGGTCAGCCGGCGCCACCAGATGCCGAGGACCAGCAGCGGGCAGAACGAGGAGGCCGACACGGCGAAGGCTAGGCCCACGGCGTCGGCCACCGGCAGTCCGCCGACCAGGACGCTCACTCCGAGGGGTACGGCCATCGCGAGCACGGTGCCGAGCCGGAAGTGCTGCACCCCGCGCGAGGGCAGCACGTCCTGGGTGAGGACCCCGGCGACGGCCATGGTGAGCCCGGAGGCCGTCGACAGGAACGCGGCGAAGGCACCCCCGGCGACCAGTGCGCCGAGGAGGTCGCCGCCCACTCCCCCGATCATCCGGCCGGGCAGCAGCAGGACGGCGGCGTCCGCGTCGCCGGTGAGGGTGAGCTCGGGGGCGTACAGCCGGCCCAGGGCGCCGTAGACCGGCGGCAGGAGGTAGAAGGCGCCGATCAGGCCGAGGACGGCGACCGTGGTGCGGCGTGCGGCGACTCCGTGCGGGCTGGTGTAGAAGCGGACGACGACGTGGGGCAGGCCCATGGTGCCGAAGAAGGTGGCGAGGATCAGCCCGTACGTGGCGTACAGCGGGCGTTCCTCTCGGGACTCCGCGCGGGAGGGCGACAGGGCGTCGTCGGCTCCCCGCCCGGCGGCGGGGACCTCGGCGCCCTCGGCGAAGGTGAGCCGGGTGCCGCTGTCGATGCGGTGCGTGCCGGCGGACAGGGCGACTGCGGTGCCGTCGTGGGACCGGCCGTCGACGGTGCCGTCCACCGTCACGGTGAGCGGCTCGGTGAGCCGGATGTGGAGGGAGTCGTCGATCCGGACCACCCGCTGTTCACGGAAGGTGGCCGGTTCGTCGAAGGCGTGGCTGGGCGCGCCGTCGCTCTGCCACGCGAGGACGAGGAAGAGGCCGGGGACGAGCAGGGCGGTGAGTTTCAGCCAGTACTGGAAGGCCTGGACGAAGGTGATGCTGCGCATGCCGCCGGCGCCGACGATGACGGTCACCACGACGGCGACGATGACTCCGCCGAGCCAGTCGGGCGCGCCGGTGAGGACGGTGAGGGTGAGACCGGCGCCCTGGAGCTGGGGCAGCAGGTACAGCCAGCCGACGCCGACGACGAAGGCCCCCGCGAGCCGTCGCACCGGCTGCGAGGCGAGCCGGGCCTCGGCGAAGTCGGGCAGTGTGTAGGCGCCGGAGCGGCGCAGCGGGGCGGCGACGAACAGCAGCAGGACCAGATAGCCGGCGGTGTAGCCGACCGGGTACCAGAGCATGTCCGGGCCCTGCACCAGGACGAGGCCCGCGATGCCGAGGAAGGAGGCGGCGGAGAGGTACTCGCCGCTGATGGCGGCGGCGTTGAGGCGGGGGCCGACGGTGCGGGAGGCGACGTAGAAGTCGGAGGTGGTACGGGATATGCGCAGGCCGAAGGCGCCGACGAGGACGGTCGCGAGGACGACGAGCCCGACGGCGGTGACGGCGTAGGTGTAGTTCACGGTGCTGGAGGTCCCGGGTCTCAGCGGTCCTCGACGAGCCGCACGAAGTCGCGTTCGTTGCGTTCGGCGCGGCGTACGTACCAGCGGGCGAGCAGGACGAGCGGGGGGTACAGCCCGAAGCCGAGGATCGCCCACTCCAGGCGGCGGGCGTCGGGGGCGACGGCGAAGACCAGCGGGAGCGGGCCGATGAGCAGGGCCAGGACGGCGAATACGGTGAGCCCGGCCCGCAGCTGGATGCGCATCAGGGAGCGGACGTAGGTGTGTCCGAGGGTGGTCTGCTCGTCGATCTCGGTGCGTGGCCGGTAGTAGCCGGAGGTGCGGCGGGTGCGCCGGGGCGGGCCGGTGACGACCACCCGGCGTTCGGTCGGGTCCTGGGGCATGTGTGCTCCCCTAGCTCGTGGTCCGGCGCATCAGCAGGTCCCGCAGTTCGCGGGCGTGGCGCCTGCTGACCTGGAGTTCCTCGGATCCGATCAGGACGCTCACGGTGCCGGTGTCGAGGCGGAGTTCGCCGATGTGGCGCAGGGCGACCAGATGGCGACGGTGGATGCGGACGAAGCCGCGGGAGCGCCAGCGCTCCTCCAGGGTGGACAGCGGGATCCGTACGAGGTGGCTGCCGCGGTCGGTGTGGAGCCGGGCGTAGTCACCTTGGGCCTCGACATGGGTGATGTCGTCGACGGCGACGAAGCGGGTGACGCCGCCGAGCTCGACGGCAATGTGGTCGGGGTCGGGTTCGTGCACGGGGATGCGCGGGGCGGTGTCGCGCGGAGCGGTGTCGCGCGGGGTGGCGTGGCGCTGCGCGGCGGCCCGGCGGACGGCTTCGGCCAGACGTTCCTTGCGGACGGGTTTGAGCACGTAGTCGACGGCCTTGAGGTCGAAGGCCTGGACGGCGAAGTCCTCGTGGGCGGTGACGAACACGATCAGGGGCGGCCGGGCGAACCCGCTGAGCAGCCGCGCGAGGTCGAGGCCGTCGAGTCCGGGCATCTGGATGTCGAGGAAGACGACGTCGATGGCGTCGGGCCCGTCGGGACCCGATTCCAGGGCACGGTTGATGCGGCGCAGCGCATCGGTGGCGTCACCCGCGCCCTCGGCGCTGCCGATGCGCGGGTCCGCGTTCAGCAGGTACAGCAGTTCCTCCAGCGAGGGACGTTCGTCGTCGACGGCGAGGGCGCGCAGCATGAAGCTGGAGTGTAGGGGTGATTTCCGCGTCTGGCATGTGCCAAGCTCGGCGTCCCCGCCCGGGACGGCGGACGGGCACGGGACGGCGGACGACCGGACGGCGCTGGATACAGTGCCGTCATGAGCAGCAGGCCCACGCCGTTCGACGAACTCGACCGGAAGATCGTCACGGCTTTGATGGCGAACGCCAGGACGTCCTTCGCGGAAATCGGCGCGGCCGTCGGGCTGTCGTCGACGGCGGTCAAGCGCCGGGTCGACCGGCTGCGCGAGACCGGGGTGATCACCGGGTTCACGGCGACGGTGCGTCCGGCGGCGCTGGGCTGGCGCACGGAGGCGTATGTCGAGGTGTACTGCGAGGGAGCGGCGCCGCCCCGGCGGCTGGCGGAGGTGGTGCGCAACCACCCGGAGATCGCCGCGGCGATGACGGTGACCGGGGGCGCGGACGCGCTGCTGCACGTACGGGCGCGGGACGTGGAGCACTTCGAGGAAGTGCTGGAACGCATCCGCCAGGAGCCGTTCATCCGCAAGACGATCAGTGTGATGGTGCTGTCCCATCTGCTGCCGGACAGTCCTGAGGCGGGAGTGAGCCAGCCCGCGCCGGACGGCGCATCAGACGTGCGCTGAGCGCCGTGAACACGCAGTGATCCTGCGTGGGCACGCAGCTCTTCTTCCTTGTCGTCCGTCCCCATGGGTTCCTACCGTGGAGGCACCCCCTGTCAGCACCGCGTGGAAGCGGAGGAACCCCTCTGTGCCCGAATCCCGTGTGGCGCGCCGACGGCGCTACCTCGTCTGCGAACCCAGACACTTCGCCGTCCGGTACTCGATCAACCCCTGGATGCATCCCGACCGTCCCGGCCATTCCGTCGATGTGTCCCTCGCCCGGCGCCAGTGGCGGACGCTGGTCGACACCTACCGCGACCACGGCCATACCGTGGAGACCGTGAAGCCGGAGCCCGGACTGCCCGACATGGTGTTCGCCGCGAACGCGGCGGTCGTCGTGGAGGGCCGTGTGTTCGGCTCCCGCTATCTCGCGCCCGAGCGGCGCCCGGAGTCGGTGCCGTACGAGGCCTGGTTCAAGTCCGAGGGCTACGACGTCCAGCACCCCGAGTCGGTGTGCGAGGGCGAGGGTGACCTGGTGCCCGCCGGGCGCTGGATCCTCGCCGGCACCGGGTTCCGCACCAGCCGGGAGGCGCATCGGGAGGCACAGGAGTTCTTCGGCGTACCGGTGATCGGCCTGACGCTGGTGGACCCGTACTTCTACCACTTGGACACCGCGCTGTTCGTGCTGGACGAGGAGAACGTCGCCTACTACCCGGAGGCGTTCTCACCGGGCAGCCGCGAGGTGCTCGCCCGGCTGTATCCGGACGCGGTGACCGCCACCCGTGAGGACGCGATGGCGTTCGGCCTGAACTCCGTTTCCGACGGACGCCATGTGTTCGTCTCACCGGGGGCGACGGACCTCACTGCCCGGCTCGCCGACCGCGGTTATGTTCCCGTCCCCGTCGACCTGTCCGAGTTCCACAAGGCGGGCGGGGGCATCAAGTGCTGCACTCAGGAGATCCGCTCATGACCTCTGTCGTCCCCGCGCGTACGTCTGCCCAGCTGATCGGCGCGGAGGAGCCGGTTCTCGCGCACAACTACCATCCGCTGCCCGTGGTCGTCTCCCGTGCGGAGGGCACCTGGGTGGAGGATGTCGAGGGCCGGCGGTATCTCGACATGCTGGCCGGCTATTCGGCGCTCAACTTCGGCCACCGGCACCCCGCGCTGATCGAGGCCGCACACCGCCAGCTGGACCGGCTCACGCTGACCTCGCGCGCGTTCCACAACGACCGGCTCGCGGAGTTCGCGGAGCGGCTGGCCGCCCTGACCGGGCTGGACATGGTGCTCCCGATGAACACCGGTGCGGAGGCGGTGGAGAGCGCGGTGAAGGTGGCCCGCAAGTGGGCCTACGACGTGAAGGGCGTCCCGGCCGACCGGGCGACGATCGTGGTGGCGGCGGACAACTTCCACGGCCGTACGACGACCATCGTGAGCTTCTCGACGGACGAGGTGGCACGCGCCGGTTTCGGCCCCTTCACCCCGGGCTTCCGCGTCGTCCCGTACAACGATCTCGCCGCGATGGAGGCAGCGGTCGACGAGACGACGGCGGCGGTGCTGATCGAGCCGGTCCAGGGCGAGGCGGGTGTCATCATCCCGGACGACGGCTATCTGGCCGGGGTGCGGGAGCTGACCCGCCGCGAGGGGTGTCTGTTCATCGCGGACGAGATCCAGTCGGGCCTCGGCCGCACCGGCCGTACGCTCGCCGTGGAGCACGAGCCGGTCGTCCCGGACGTGCTGCTGCTCGGCAAGGCGCTGGGCGGCGGCATCGTCCCGGTGTCGGCGGTGGTGGCCCGGCGGGAGGTGCTGGAGGTACTGCACCCCGGTGAGCACGGGTCGACGTTCGGCGGCAATCCGCTGGCCGCGGCGGTCGGCACGGCCGTGGTGGAACTGCTGGAGACGGGTGAGTTCCAGCGCCGGGCGGCTGAGCTGGGCGGGGTGCTGCGCGAGGGCCTCCAGGCGCTGGCGGGCAAGGGCGTCGTCGGGTTCCGCTCCCGCGGACTGTGGGCGGGCGTGGACATCGACCCGGCGATCGGCACCGGCCGCGAGGTCAGCGAGCGCCTCATGCGGGAGGGCGTCCTGGTCAAGGACACCCACGGTTCCACCATCCGGCTGGCCCCGCCCCTGACGATCACGGCGGAGGAGCTCCAGGACGCCCTCGCCACCCTGGAGAAGGTACTCACCGGCCACCTCTGAACCGCCCCGCCGTCCCTCGCCGGCCCGGGCGGGGGACGGTACCGCCCGGCCACGCCCAGGGAGCCACCGCCCGGCCTCAAGGGTGAAGATGGGGACAAGAGGTGGTAGACCACTCTCAGCGACAGAGAGGTCGGCCGTGGGCGGACACGAGGAGCAGGATGGTGCCCGGCAGGGGTTCGATGTGGCCGACGCCGCTCCCCTGTTGCTCGATCCGCACGGCATGGTGTCGAGCTGGACCGGTCGCGCCGAGCGGCTGCTCGGGTACGGCGCGCCCGAGGTGGTGGGCCGGAAGTTCGGCGAACTGCTGACCCCCGGCGACGCCGAGCGGGTGCCGGACCTGGTCGAGCGGTGCCGGTCCGACGGTGACTGGGCGGGGCTGATGACGGCCCGGCACCGGGACGGGCACCAGGTTCCGGTGATGGTGCGGGTCACGCCGACCGTGGAGCCGCGGGGCCGCACCTCGCTGCTGGTGCTGCTGTCCGAGCTGGCCGGCTCCGGGGGCTGGGACATGAGCCGCGCCGTGCTGGAGCAGATGGTCACCGGGACGCCCATCGGGATCGCGATCGTGGACACGGATCTGCGTTTCGTGTGGTCCAACGCGGCGCTGGAGCAGTTCGGCGGGGGCCCGGCCGGCCGGCGGCTGGGCCTGCGGTTCGCCGACGTCCAGCCGGGGCTGAACGCCGACGCCGTCGAGGCGCAGATGCGGCGTGTGCTCGACACCGGCGAACAGGTGGTCGGTTACGAGCACGTCGGCCGCGTCCGGTCGGCACCGCTGCGCGAGACCGCGCACATGCTGTCGTTCACCCGCCTCGATGACGACCGGGGCAGCCCGATAGGCGTGTACTACACCGTCGTGGACATCACGGAGCGGCACCGCGCCCGTCAGCGGCTGGCCCTGCTCGACCGGGCCGGCCAGTACATCGGCCGCACCCTGGACATCATGACGACGGCCCAGGAGCTGGCGGACATCGGCGTGCCGGAGCTCGCGGACTTCGTCACCGTGGATCTGCTGGAGACGGTGCTGCGGGGTGCCGAACTCCCGCCGGGGCCACTCAGCGACTCGGACCGGGTGCCCCTGCGCCACGCGGGGCACCGCTCGCTGTACGAGGACCTGCCACGGACGGTCGTGGACACCGGCGCGGTCGTGACCTACCTGGCGGGTTCGCCGCCCGTGCGCTGCTTGACCACCGGCAGGTCCTGGCGTCAGGAGCAGCTCGACCCGCTCGCCCCGGAGTGGCTCGTGGGGTCGCCGGGCGACCGGGAGTCCACCTTCCTGGAACTGGGGCTGCAGAGCGTGATGATCGTCCCGATCCGGGCCCGGGGCGTCACCCTGGGCGTCACCCTGTTCTTCCGCCGCCGCCGCGAGGACCCCTTCGACGCCGGCGACCTGAGTCTGGCCGAGGATCTCGTGTCCCGTGCCGCCGTCTGTGTGGACAACGCCCGGCGCTACACCCGCGAGCGGGACGCCGCGCTGGTCCTCCAGCGCAGCCTGCTCCCCCGCCGGCTGCCCGACCAGGACGCCGTGGAGGTGTCCGCGTGCTACCGCCCGGCCGACGAGCTGACCGGTCTGGGCGGCGACTGGTACGACCTGATCCTGCTGTCCGGCGCCCGCGTCGCCCTGGTCGTCGGCGAGGTACCGGGGCACGGCATCGACGCCGCGGCCGCCATGGGGCGGCTGCGCACGGCCGTGCGGACGCTGGCCGCGATCGATCTTCCGCCCGAGGAGGTACTCGCCCATCTGGACGACCTGGCCTCCCGGTCGGCGCGGGACGGGGGCGAGGGAGAGCCCGGGGACGACGCCCCCGGCCGGTCCCTCGGGTCCGGCTGTCTGTACGTCGTCTACGACCCGGTGGACGGCCGGTGCACGATGGCCGCCGCCGGCCACCCCGCGCCCGCCGTGGTGGCACCCGACGGCACGGTCACCTTCGTGGACCTTCCGCAGGGCCCGGCGCTCGGTGTGGGCGGCCCGCCGTTCGAGGCGGTGGAGCTGACCCTGGCGGAGGGCAGCACGCTCGTCCTGCACACGGACGGTCTGCTGGGCCGCGAAGGGTCCTTCTCCGCCGACACGGACCGGGAACGGCTGCGGCAGGCGCTCGCCCGGGCCTCGAGCCCGCTGGGGCCGAGCTGCCGGGCCGTCGTCGACGCACTGGTGCCGGCCCGCCCGTACGACGACGTGGCCCTGCTGATGGCCCGTACCAGGCGTCTCGCCCCGGAACAGGTCGCGGCCTGGGATCTGTCGGCGGATCCGGCCGTGGTGGCCGAGGCCCGCAGGACCGCCACACGGCAACTGTCCCGCTGGGGGCTGGACGAACTGGTGTTCACCACGGAACTGGTCGTCAGCGAACTGGTCACCAACGCCATCCGACACGCCTCCGGTCCCGTCCGGCTGCGGCTGATCCGTGAGCGCGCGCTGGTGTGCGAGGTGCTCGACGGCGGCGCCACCGCACCCCATCTGCGCCATCCCCGCGCGATGGATGAGGGCGGGCGCGGGCTGCTGCTGGTCTCCCAGCTGTCCCAGCGGTGGGGTACCCGGTTCGTTCCCGACGGGAAGGTCATCTGGGCGGAGCAGTCGCTGACCGCGCCGCTGGAGTGATCCGGTGACCGACGACGGTGGTGACCGGCGCCCGTCACGATCCGGTGCGCGTGCGGTCGAGCCGAGCCGTCCGTTCCACGTTCCGCCGGTCCTCGGGATCGTCGCTGGGCGACGCCGCGAACCAGGCGTCGAGAATCTCCTTCAGCAGCGGAGGGGACGTCAGCCGCAGGCTGAGGGCCAGTACGTTGGCGTCGTTCCAGCGGCGCGCGCCGTCCGCCGTGTAGGCGTCTGCGCAGAGCGCGGCCCGCACGCCGGGCACCTTGTTCGCGGCGATCGAGGCGCCCGTGCCGGTCCAGCAGCAGACCACCGCCTGGTCGGCCGCTCCCTCGGCGACCTCGCGGGCCGCCGCCTCGGAGGAGACCGCCCACTGCGGGTCGTCGCCGGGACTGAGAGCGCCGTGCACGCGTACATCGTGGCCTCGCCCGCGCAGTTCGGCGAGGAGGGCATGGGCCACGGGTTCGTCCATGTCGGAGGAGACGGAGATCCGCATACGGGCGAGCCTACTCGCCGCCCCGGGCGCGCTGACGGGCGTTCAGCCGTCGTGTGGCGCCCGGTGGCTTCCGGTCGCGTCGGACGTGGTGCCGGGCCGCGCCGCCCGGTCCTAGACTGGCACCTCACGACGTGCCGGATGACCTGCTGGAACGCGGCGGCACTGCCCGTTCGTCAGAGTCGAGGAGCGTGCTTTTGTTCTACTACCTGCTCAAATATGTGCTGCTGGGCCCGCTGCTGAGACTGGTCTTCCGCCCGCGAATAGAGGGCCTGGAGCATGTTCCGTCATCCGGCGCCGCCATCGTCGCGGGGAACCATCTGTCCTTCTCTGACCATTTTCTGATGCCGGCCGTCCTCAAACGGCGCATCACCTTCCTCGCCAAGGCCGAGTACTTCACCGGCCCCGGCCTCAAGGGCCGGCTGACGGCGTTCTTCTTCCGCAGCGCGGGCCAGATCCCCGTCGACCGCTCCGGCAAGGACGCCGGGCAGGCCGCCATCCGGGAGGGGCTGGGGGTGCTGGGCAGGGAGGAACTGCTCGGCATCTACCCGGAGGGCACGCGCTCCCACGACGGCCGCCTGTACAAGGGCAAGGTCGGTGTCGCGGTGATGGCCCTCAAGGCCGGCGTCCCGGTGATCCCCTGCGCGATGATCGGCACGTTCGAGGCGCAGCCGCCCGGCACGGTGATTCCCCGGATCCACCCCGTGGTGATCCGCTTCGGCGAACCGCTGGACTTCTCGCGCTACGCCGGCATGGAGAACGAGAAGGTGATCCTGCGCGCCGTCACGGACGAGATCATGTATGCCATCCTCTCCCTCTCCGAGCAGGAGTACGTCGACAAGTACGCGGCTGTCGCCAAGGCGGAGGATGCCGAGCGCAAGGCGGAGGAGAAGCGCCGGTTCCCGCGTCTGCCGAGGGGCTGAACCCGCGGGCATTCGGCTGACGAGGGCAGCCGGAGTGCTCCGGCCGCCCCCGTTATGTTTTTCGCGGTCCTGCAAGAGGGCCGCTGGCCTCCGGGTCCGGCATGACTGTGTCCCCCTGTCGAACGGATGACCTGGGGGGT
>NZ_JBVIIM010000016.1:0-17448 GCF_055569765.1 Streptomyces sp. NPDC031365
CCCCCCCCCCCCCCCCCCCCCCCCCCCCCCCCCCCCCCCCCCCCCCCCCCCCCCCCCCCCCCCCCCCCCCCCCCCCCCCCCCCCCCCGCTCCCGTTGAGTCAGGTGTGTGCCGTGGCTCAGTGGCGGCGACCACCCAGAGAGCCTCCGTGCCGCAGGCGGCCGGCTCGGCGGCGTCGGACACCGGCCGCGGCCCACTCCACGGCACGCTCAGTTCAGCATCGCCCGAGCCGCGAACGCCTCCCCCCGCACCCGCGCCGCGGCACCCTCGTCCACCGCCTCCACGACCTCCGCGTACGCCTCCAACTCCCCGGCCCCCGCCGAGAACTCCCCCCGCCGCACCAGCAACTGCGCCCGCTCGTACCGCAGCCGGGCCGCATGCGAGGGAAGCAGCAGGGACAGATCCACCGCCCACAGGGCCACATCCGACCGCTCCGGACGGGCCACCGCCCACGCCCGCACGTTGTTCAGAATCCGCAGGACGACGTCCAGCGTCCCCGCCGGCGTCAGCATCGACGCGTCCAGCGGCGCCCCCGTCGCCCCCGCGACCAGCAACTCCGCATCCGCCCCGCTCAGCACCCGCCCCCCGTCGAACGGATCGGCCAGCACCTGCCCCGCACCCGCCCCCGGCTCCCCGAACCCGACGACGAAATGCCCCGGCAGCGCCACCCCGTACACCGGGGCCCCCGCCCGCCGGGCCACCTCCATCCACACCACCGACAGCAGGATCGGCAGCCCACGCCCGCGGCCCAGTACCTCGTGCAGCAGGGACGACTCCAGCCGCTGGTAGTCCTCCGCCGCGCCATGGAAGCCATACCGCTCACCCAGCAGTTCCCGCAGCGCGAGCGCCCAGGCGCGCGGCGAACCCGGCCGGTAGGGCAGCTCCCCGGCCAGCCGGTCCAGCTCCACCTCCACCGCGTCCATGCCCGCCTCGTCCAGCGTGCCGTCCGCCTCCGCGCACAGCAGCAGACACAGCGTGGACAGGCCGGGCCGCTCGCAGCGGGCCTCCTCGGCGAACCGCCGGCGCAGTTCGGCGGAGCGCCCGGGCGGCGGGGGGTACGGGGAGCGCATACCCGGTTGGTGCCCGCTCACGGCGCTCCCTCACCCTCCGGGGCGCGGTAATGGTGGTACGCGTGATGCGCGGCGAACCCCATGCGCGCGTACAGCGCCCGTGCCCCCTCGTTGTCGTTCTCCACCTGCAACCACGCCGCCGAGGCGCCCTCGTCCAGCGCCCGCCGGGCCAGCGCGGCCATCACGGCGGTCGCCAGCCCTTGCCGCCGCCTCGCCGGATCCACCTCGACCGCCGCGAACCCGGCCCACCGCCCGTCCACGACACACCGCCCGATGGCGGCGGGCGCGTCCGTGCCGCCCGGCACCGTGGCGAACCACACCGACGGCCCTCCCCCACTCTCGACTTCGCTCGAGCGGGGGGACCCCCATCGGAGCACCCGCAGAGCCACCTCGCTCACCCCTTTGCGCTGGTACCGGGCCAGCCATGCCGCGTCGGCCTCCCGTGCCAGCACGACCCCGGACGGCTCCGCGCCCAGGTCCGCGACCGGCGCCAGCGGACCCGTCCACAGCTCGGCGGTCACCTCCCGTACCCAGCCCCGCCGCTCCAGCTCCGCGCAGAGCAGCTCCTGCGCCCCCTCCGCGCCGGTCGCGGTCTGGACGTACGCGGGCAGCCCCCGGGCCGCGTACCAGCCGCGTACGGCCGTCAGCGCGTCGTCGAGCGGCATGCCCGGGTCACCGAGCGGCAGCACGGAGTTGGCCCGCCGCGTGAACCCCCCGGCGGCCCGCAGCTCCCAGTCGCCCAGCCGCTCGCTCTCCACGGGCGGCCACGCCCGCGCGGAGATCCGCGCCAGCTCCTCGTACGAGGCGGCGGGGCCTCGGCGACGCGCCGGGGCGGAGGGCACCACCTTGCCCGCGACCAGCGCGGACTCCGCGATGTGGACGCTTTCCCCGCTCTTCCTTGTGATCTGCAGCACACCGTTGTCCCATGATGTGAGAACGCCGACCGCGTCGGTGAACATCTCACCCGATGGACCACGTTCGATCAGGCTCCGTACGGAGACCCGTTTTCCCACGTCAGCAGCGGTGATGCGGACCTCGAGGCGCCCGGCGGCAGAGATTTCCACAGGTCAGTTCACCCCTCCTGTTCGGATCATGCCCAGGAACGGAGATACTAGGGGCGGGCATCGACGACGCCGCGCTCCCGCGCGCCAGGCGGCGGAGCCTGAGGAGGCCCGCCAGCGCCCTATCGAGGAGGAACGACAGCGTGACCTACGTCATCGCGCAGCCTTGTGTCGACGTGAAGGACAAGGCGTGCATCGAGGAGTGCCCGGTCGACTGCATCTACGAGGGCCAGCGGTCCTTGTACATCCACCCGGACGAATGCGTCGACTGTGGTGCCTGTGAACCGGTCTGCCCGGTCGAGGCCATCTTCTACGAGGACGACACTCCCGAGGAGTGGAAGGACTACTACAAGGCGAACGTCGAGTTCTTCGACGAGCTCGGCTCGCCGGGCGGCGCCAGCAAGCTCGGTCTGATCGAGCGGGACCACCCGCTCATCGCCGCGCTGCCGCCTCAGGCGTAGCCGTCCCGCAGGCGGCCCCGCATCGACGTGCCGCCCCGGTCCCGTACGGCCTGATCGTCCCGGTCGCCGTACGGGGCCGAGGCGTTCGCCGTACCAGAAAGTGAGCCCGTACCCGTGTCCGCAGTCTCCGACCGGTTGCCCGCCTTCCCCTGGGACAAGCTGGAGCCGTACAAGAAGACGGCCGCCGCGCACCAGGACGGCATCGTCGACCTCTCGGTCGGCACGCCCGTCGACCCGGTGCCCGAGCCGGTCCAGAAGGCCCTGATGGCCGCGGCGGACTCCCCGGGCTACCCGACCGTCTGGGGCACCCCGGAACTGCGCGACGCGCTCACCCATTGGGCCGGACACCGGCTGGGCGCCCGCGAGGTCACCCACCGGCACGTCCTGCCGATCGTCGGCTCCAAGGAACTGGTCGCCTGGCTGCCCACCCAGCTCGGACTCGGCCCCGGCGACAAGGTCGCCCACCCACGCCTGGCCTACCCGACCTACGAGGTGGGCGCCCGCCTCGCCCGCGCCGACCATGTCGCGTACGACGATCCGACCGAGCTGGATCCGACGGGCCTGAAGCTGCTCTGGCTGAACTCGCCGTCCAACCCGACGGGCCGGGTGCTGTCCAAGGAAGAGCTGACGCGGATCGTCGCCTGGGCCCGCGAGCACGAGGTCCTCGTCTTCTCCGACGAGTGCTACATCGAGCTCGGCTGGGAGGCCGACCCGGTCTCGGTACTGCATCCCGACGTCAACGGCGGCTCCTACGACGGCATCGTCTCGGTGCACTCCCTGTCCAAGCGGTCCAACCTCGCCGGCTACCGGGCCGCCTTCCTGGCCGGTGACCCGGCGGTGCTCGGTCCACTGCTGGAGATCCGCAAGCACGGCGGGATGATGACCTCCGCGCCGACACAGGCGGCCGTGGTGGCGGCCCTGGGCGACGAGGAGCACGTCCGCGTCCAGCGCGAGCGCTATGCCGCCCGCCGCACCGTCCTGCGCGAGGCGCTGGTCGCGCACGGGTTCCGCATCGAGCACAGTGAGGCGAGCCTCTACCTCTGGGCGACCAGGGACGAGTCCTGCTGGGCCACGGTCGCGCACCTCGCCGAGCGGGGCATCCTGGTGGCGCCCGGTGACTTCTACGGCCCCGCGGGCGCGAACTTCGTCCGGGTGGCCCTCACCGCCACGGATTCCCGAGTCCGGGCGGCAGCCGACCGCCTGACCGTCTGACGCCGGGTCCGGCTGGGCGGGGGGTGTGGCGCGGCCCGGCGTGTGCGGGGTGCCGCCGCGCCCACCCGTGCCGCCCCGGGGGCGCCCCCTCGGGGGAGCCACGACTGCCCGCAGTGGAACGGGCACGACGGGCCCGGCCCGGCCCGGCCCGGCTTGGCACAGGGACCGTTTCGAGCCACGGCACCCTCACACGACAGAGGGGCGCCATGGCGATGGGCCCGGGAAGACCCGGGCCCATCGCCGCACAAGGCACGCCGCAGGCGACCTCAGCCGAGCGGCAGCCCCTGAACCGGCAGGTTCTTCCCCGCCGGCACGCCACCCTTCGCCAGCGAGTCCGTCGGCAGCTGCTTCACCACCGGCACAGCCTTCTTCACGGTCGTACCCGCGGCCGGCGTCATCTCGTCCGCGTCGGGCGCGGTCTTGCTGACCTCCTTCGCCACGTTGTCCACGGTGCCGTCGGTCGCGCCGTCCAGGGCGCTCAGCCCGAGGTTGGGGGCGGTCGGCAGCTGGGGAGCAGCGCTCGCGGAACCGGCCGCACCGACCCCGGCGGCCGCTCCCGCAGCGACGATCAGCGCGGCACGGGCGATCCGACGGGTCAGGGGGAGGGACATGGTGCTCCTTCGACGGCAGAGAACGATGAGGTGTCCGGCCGCCCGGTGGACGATCCACTGGTGGCTGATCCCCGCCGGGCTCGGACGCAGTGACTACCGCTCGACCGCCGCTAAGGTTGCGGTGTGGCCGTGCAAAGAGTTGGCAATGCGTCGCATGATCGACCGACTGCAACGCCTGCGAGTGATCACCCGCACTACTGCACGGTGGTGATCCGGACCGCTCCCGCGCCGCCGTCCGCCGCGTCCGCGGACCCCTTGCCGTCGGTCGGCCGCCACTGGCTGTCGGTGTTCCCGGCGGTCCACTCCCGCCCCTGGTACGACACGTGCTTTATGCGCAGCTCGGAGGCATTGGCCACGGCCCAGTGCGCCAGCTGCCAGCCCCGCGCCCCGGCGCTCCGGCCGCCCCCGGCACCGGTTCCCCCGGTGACCGGAAGCGTCACGGTCCGCCCGTCGGAACCGCCGGTGTCCGGGGCGTCCGTGGCCGTCGCCGAGCCGCCCACCTCGGCACCGGCCGGTTCCAGCGCGTCCCGCCCGAAGTCCCGGGCCAGCGCGGCCCGTACCGTGTCCGCGCCCGACGCCCGGGCCGCCCCGGGACGGCCTTCGCAGGTCAGCGTCGCCGCCGAGCGTCCGGTGAGGGCGGCGGCCAGCAGGGTGGCGTCCGGCTCGTGCTTGGCGTACGCCTGCGGGAAGCCGCTGCGCTGCACCCGCTGTGCGGCGACGGTGAGCGGCAGCCGGGTGTAGCCCGGCACTTCCTCGAGGTGCTCGTAGAACTTGTCCGCCGCGTACGACGGATCCATGATCTCCTCCGGCGTGCCCCAGCCCTGAGAGGGGCGCTGCTGGAACAGGCCGAGCGAGTCACGGTCGCCGTAGTCGATGTTGCGCAGCGCCGACTCCTGCAGGGCGGTCGCGAGCGCGATCGTCACGGCCCGCTCGGGCAGATCACGGGCGGTGCCCACGGCGGTGATCCTCGCCGCGTTCACCGCCTGCTCGGGTGTGAACTCGTACGTCGCCCCGTCGCCCTCGTCGGACACGACCTTGCAGCCCGGACCGCGGGTGCCCCCGGAGTCGAACTGCACCACGACGTATCCGGCGACCGCGGACAGCACCGCGAGGCCCGCGCTCCAGCGGAGAAACCGGCCGCGACGCGTGCGCTGGGAAGGAAGTGACGGCTCTGGCACGCGTACAAGGTACTGGAGAGTACGGTCCCATGTGAGCCGGGTGCGGACAGTGGGTCGCACGTCCTGCGCGCTAGGGTCGACGGCATGGCCGACACCCCGCTTGACCTCACGCTGGACGCCGCGCGCCTGACCGCGCGGCTCGTCGACTTCCCCTCCGAGAGCGGTGCCGAGAAGCCCCTCGCGGACGCGATCGAGACCGCGCTGCGCGCCCTGCCGCACCTCACGGTCGACCGGTACGGCAACAACGTCGTGGCCCGTACGCGGCTGGGACGTGCGGAGCGGGTGATCCTCGCCGGCCACATCGACACGGTCCCGATCGCGGAGAACGTCCCGTCCCGGCTCGACGCCGACGGCACGTTGTGGGGCTGCGGCACCTGCGACATGAAGGCGGGGGTCGCCGTCCAGCTGCGCCTCGCGGCCACGGTCCCCGCACCCAACCGCGATCTGACCTTCGTCTTCTACGACAACGAGGAGGTCTCCGCCGACCTCAACGGCCTGAAGCACGTGGCCGAGGCGCACCCGGAGTGGCTGGAGGGCGACTTCGCGGTGCTGCTGGAGCCCTCCGACGGGCAGGTGGAGGGCGGCTGCCAGGGCACGCTGCGGGTGCTGCTGAAGACCGCCGGCGAGCGCGCCCACTCCGCGCGCGGCTGGATGGGCGCCAACGCGATCCACGCGGCCGCCCCGATCCTCGCCCGCCTGGCCGCCTACGAACCGCGCTACCCGCTGATCGACGGCCTGGAGTACCGCGAGGGCCTGAACGCGGTCGGTATCTCCGGGGGAGTGGCCGGCAACGTCATCCCCGACGAGTGCGTCGTCACCGTGAACTTCCGCTATGCCCCGGACCGTACGGAGGAGGAGGCCCTGGCCCATGTCCACGAGGTCTTCGCGGACTGCGGGGTGACGGAGTTCGTCGTGGACGACCACAGCGGTGCGGCACTCCCGGGTCTGTCCCACCCTGCCGCGGCGGCCTTCATCAAGGCGGTGGGCGGCACCCCGCAGCCGAAGTACGGCTGGACGGACGTCTCCCGCTTCTCGTCGCTCGGCATCCCGGCGGTCAACTACGGCCCCGGCAACCCGCACTTGGCGCACAAGCGGGACGAGCGTGTGGACACCGCCAAGATCCTCGCGGGGGAGGAGCGGCTGCGGTCCTGGCTGACGGCGTGAGCCGTACGGCTGCCGGGGCGTTTGGAACGCTCACGCGTGGACATGATGACGTCCCCCGTACGTAACCCGCGTGGATCTACGCTGAGGCGGTACGACCTGGCAATCGGAGGGAGCGCACATGGCTACGGGAAACCCGGAGGGCAAGCATCAGCCACCGGAGGAGAAGAGACTGGGACCGGTGCTCCGCCGGCGGGGCCAGGTGCAGGGAAGCACCACCGACCAGCGGCTGTTGGACGAGCGCGCCCCGTCGGACTGGGTGCACACCGACCCCTGGCGGGTGCTGCGGATCCAGTCGGAGTTCATCGAGGGCTTCGGCACACTGGCCGAACTCCCTCCCGCCATCAGCGTCTTCGGCTCGGCGCGCACACCGGTCGACTCACCGGAGTACGAGGCCGGGGTGCGGCTCGGCCGAGGCCTGGTCGAGGCGGGCTTCGCGGTGATCACCGGCGGCGGCCCGGGAGCCATGGAGGCGGCCAACAAGGGAGCCCTCGAGGCGGACGGCATGTCGGTCGGCCTGGGCATCGAACTGCCCTTCGAGCAGGGGTTGAACCGTTACGTCGACATCGGCCTGAACTTCCGGTACTTCTTCGTCCGCAAGCTGATGTTCGTGAAGTACGCCCAGGGCTTCGTGGTCCTGCCCGGCGGGCTCGGCACCCTCGACGAACTCTTCGAGGCCCTGACCCTCGTCCAGACCCAGAAGGTCACCCAGTTCCCCATCGTCCTGTTCGGCACGGACTACTGGGGCGGCCTGGTCGACTGGCTCCGCAACTCGGTCATCGCCGGCGGCAAGGCGGCGGAGAAGGACCTCCTCCTGTTCCACGTCACGGACGACGTGGAGGAGGCAGTGGCCCTGGTGTCCAAGGAGGCGGGCCGCTGACCGGCTTCCTGTGAGCCGCCTCGCGATGTCCGAGCCGGGCGGCCGGCGGGCAAAGGCCGGGGGGGGTCCGGGGGCCCGGCGGCGGAGCACCCGAAGGACGGGACGGGGAGGGGCGGCGGGGGCGAAGACAAGCCCTACGCCAACCCCCGCCGCCCCACGGCCGGCTCCCGTTCCCCGGCAATGGACGACACCATGTCCAGCACCTGCCGGGTCTCGGCGACCTCATGCACCCGATACACCTGCGCGCCCAGCCACGCGGACACCGCAGTCGTCGCGAGCGTCCCCACCACCCGCTCCTTCACCGGCCGGTCCAGCGTCTCGCCGACGAAATCCTTGTTGGACAGGGAAACGAGCACCGACCATCCCGTGGCCACCATCTCCCCCAGCCGCCGCGTCGCCTCAAGGCTGTGCCGCGTGTTCTTCCCGAAGTCGTGCCCAGGATCGATCATCACCGACTCCCGGGGCACCCCCAGGGACACCGCACGCTCCGCCAGCCCCACGGTCACCTCGAGAATGTCGGCCATGACGTCGTCGTACGTCACCCGGTGCGGCCGCGTCCGCGGCTGCGAGCCGCCCGCGTGGGTGCACACCAGCCCCGCCCCGTACCGCGCGGCGACCTCCGCGAGCCGCGGATCGACCCCGCCCCACGCGTCGTTCAGCACGTCCGCGCCCGCCTCGCACACGGCCTCGCCGACCTCGTGCCGCCAGGTGTCCACGCTGATCACCACGTCGGGGAAGCGCCGCCGCACCTCGGAGACGAAGCCGACCGTCCGCCGTACCTCCTCCTCGGCCGTGACCTCCTCGCCGGGACCGGCCTTCACCCCGCCGATGTCGATGATCGCGGCGCCCTCGGCCACGGCCTGCTCCACGCGCAAGAGCGCCGGCTCGTCGCGGAACGTGGCGCCCCGGTCGTAGAAGGAGTCCGGGGTCCGGTTCACGATCGCCATGATCACCCGCTCGTGCGCCGCGAATTCCCGCCTGCCCAGCCTGAGCATCCCCTGTGACCTCTCCTCGTACGTCCGTCCCGGGCCGTCTCCGCGGCCGCCGGGCCGCCTCCGTCCGCCCGGCGGTCCCGGGTGTCAGACTCGCATGGCACGATCGGAGCCACACATCCGACTCCGACTCGGCACGTCCGACTCCGACTCATCCGACCGTGGGGGCCCCGGCGATGGTTATGTTCCTGTTCCTGGTCGTCGCGCTGGCCGTCGTGGTCGCCGCGGTGACCCTCGCCGTGGTGGGCGGCGGCGACAACGGCCCGCTGCCCGAGGCCGCCCCCGAGCGCCTGGTGGACCACCTCCCGCCGGACCGCCCGGTCAACCGCGCGGACGTGGACGGACTGCGCTTCCCGCTCGCCGCCCGTGGCTACCGGATGGCCGACGTGGACGACGCCCTCGGCCGCCTCGGCGCCGAACTCGCCGAGCGCGACGCCCGGATCGCCGACCTGGAGTCCGCGCTGGCCGGCGCCCGCGCCGCTGCCGCACACCTGTCCATGGACAAGTCCGTCCCGCACCGGGAGGACGAGCGGCCGTGACCGAAGCAGCAGCCGCCCTCACGGGCACGGACGGCCTCCCGCGCTGCCCCTGGGCACTGTCCACCCCGGACTATGTGGAGTACCACGACGAGGAGTGGGGCCGCCCGGTGCACGGGGACGACGCCCTCTTCGAGCGGCTCAGCCTGGAGGCGTTCCAGTCCGGCCTGTCCTGGATCACCATCCTGCGGCGCCGCCCCGGCTTCCGCGCCGCCTTCGCCGACTTCAAGATCGCCGCGGTGGCGGAGTTCACCGACACCGACCGCGAGCGCCTGCTGGCCGATGCCGGCATCATCCGCAACCGCGCCAAGATCGACGCGACACTCGCCAACGCGCGCGTCCTGGCCAAGTGGGCGTCCGGCGACCTGGACGCCCTGATCTGGTCCCACGCCCCCGACCAGGCCGGCTGGCCGGCGCCCAAGACCCTCTCCGACGTCCCCGCGGTGACCCCCGAGTCGACGGCCCTGTCCAAGGCCCTGAAGAAGCGGGGCCTGCGCTTCGTCGGTCCCACCACGGCGTACGCCCTGATGCAGGCCTGCGGGCTGGTCAACGACCATGTGGAGACGTGCGCGGCGCGCACCGGCCCGCCCGGCGGCCGCTGAGGGCGAGGCCCCTGCGACCCGCCCCGGCGGCGGGTCCCCGTGAAGAGACCCGCCCCGGCAGCGGCACGAGGGCTCACCGGCCCAGGTACGTCGGCTTCTCCTTGTTGACGAACGCCCGCACCGCGATCGCGTGGTCCTCCGAGGAGCCCGCCCGGGTCTGCAGCTCGTCCTCCTTCTCCAGCGTCTCCTCAAGCGAGTGGCTCAGCCCGTACGCCACGGACTCCTTCAGCGCCGCGTACGCCACCGTCGGCCCCGCGGCCAGCGCGCGGGCCAGCTTCTCCGCCTCCGCGCGCAGCTCCGCCGCCGGCACCAGCCGGTTCGCGATGCCCAGCTCGTACGCCTCCTGCGCGGAGATGCTGCGCGGGAAGAGCAGCAGGTCGGTGGCGCGCCCGGGGCCGATCACCCGCGGCAGCGTCCAGGAGATCCCGGAGTCCGCGGTCAGCGCGACCCCGGCGAACGAGGTGTTGAACGCCGCCGTGTCCGCGACGATCCGGTAGTCCGCGGCCAGCGCGAAACCGAAACCGGCGCCCGCCGCGACCCCGTTCACCGCCGCGACCACCGGTTTCGCGGCCCCGGCGATCGCCTTCACGATCGGGTTGTAGTGCTCGCGCACCGTGCTCATGGTCTGCCCCGAACCGTCCTGCCGGTCGGCGGCCAGCAGCCCGATGTGCTCCTTGAGGTCCTGTCCGACGCAGAACGCCCGGTCGCCGGCCGCCGTCAGCAGGACGGCCCGTACGGCGTCGTCGTCCGCGGCGGACCGCACCGCGTCCCGGAGGGCGGCCTTCGCCGCGACGTTCAGCGCGTTCATCGCCTCGGGGCGGTTCAGCGTGATCGTCGCGAGTCCGTCGCTCACCTCGTAGAGCACGGTGTCGGCCATGGCGTATCCCTCCGTGTACGGCTTGGGACGTACCGGTGAGTACGTCCTCGTCTGCAGGACAGCATGACGGAGATCACCGGCCGTGGAGCATGGCCTCCGTGTGACCTGCGTCAAACAATTCCTGTCCGTTTCCGGGTGCCGGAACTGTGCGCGGCGGCGCAGTATCGCAGTCACATCGCCGAATTGAGTGGTTTTGCTCGCGCGCGTTGCCCAAGCGATGCCTGCTGATGTTGGTCATCGGGTCCTGCGATGCGGGATAATGGCCTGGAAGCAATGTGTTCGATGCCGGTGGCGTGTGTCCTGCTTCAAGGACCGCAGGTGCCCTTCAGTGGGCCGTCGGCTGAGACGGTTTAGCCGGGTTTCAGGAAGGGGAACGAGCATGGCGGCCATGAAGCCGCGAACGGGTGATGGCCCGCTCGAGGTGACCAAGGAGGGGCGGGGCATCGTCATGCGCGTTCCGCTCGAAGGCGGCGGTCGGCTCGTCGTCGAGCTGACCCCGGACGAGGCCGACGCGCTCGGCGACGCCCTCAAGAAGGTCGTCGGCTGACGCGCAAGCGACCATACCCTTTCAGCCGCCCCGGTACCGCACGCGGTGCCGGGGCGACTGTTTCGCGTACGGACAAGGGCGTCACCGGTCCCGGTCGGTCACCGTTTCACGGCGCAGAGAAGCCCGTCTCCCACCGGCAGCAGCGACGACACCAGCTCCTGGCTCTCGCGGACGGTCCGCACCAGCTCGCGCAGCCGCAGCACCTCCGAGGGCTGCGGACCCGAGTCCACCGTGCGCCCGTTGGCGAAGACCCCTTCGAAGGCGACCAGCCCCCCCGGACGCAGCAGGCGCAACGATTCAGCGAGATAGTCCTGGTACTCCTGCCGGTCGCCGTCGCAGAACACCAGGTCGTAGCCGGCGTCCGCGAGACGGGGCAGGACGTCCAGCGCGCGGCCGGGGATGAAACGCGCCCGGTTGCCGGCGAAACCGGCGTCGCGGAACGCCTGGCGTGCGGACTGCTGGTGCTCCGGCTCCTGATCGACCGTGGTCAGCACACCGTCCGGCCGCATCCCGTGCAGCAGATGGATTCCGGAGACACCGCAGCCGGTGCCGATCTCCGCGACCGCCTTGGCGTCCACGCCGGCGGCGAGCAACCGCAGGGCAGCGCCCGTGCCGGGTGACACCGAGCGCAGGCCTGCGTCGCGGGCCCGGTCCCGGGCCCAGTGCAGCGCCTCCTCCTCGGCGACATAGGCGTCGGCGAACGCCCAGCTCGTCTGCCGGTTGGCGGTAATGACCCTCTCCTGTCCCCGTGGGTGCCTGGGCGTGACTGTATCCGTTGGTGTCGGGAACCCGCAGATGGGACCGGTCGTTAAAAGGGGTGAGCAAGTGGTGTGTGCTGTGACCGGGGGGTAGGTAGTGGACGCGGATGCCGAGCAAGTGCTGACGCAGTCGTACGAGCCGTGGCAGCCCAGATCAATTTCTCGCAAAACCGCTTATCCGGAGCTAACGGGCGAGGTGGCTATGGTAGGGGCTCCACTGGACACCACCAGAGCCGACAGGGGAGGTGCGGCTGCACCTGTGGATCGCGGAGGAGTGCTGCGGCGCATCCTCGGATCGGCGGGCAGGCCGAAATCCGTGAACGACACCGCTGCTGACCATCACCGCGCCGGCGACCCGGCCCAGACCGCGACCTTCTCCGGCGACGCGGACGGGCAGGCGTGGACTCCGCCCAGCTGGGAGGAGATCGTCAGCATGCACAGCGGCCGGGTCTACCGGCTCGCCTACCGCCTCACCGGCAACCAGCACGACGCCGAGGACCTCACCCAGGAGGTCTTCGTCCGCGTCTTCCGCTCCCTGTCGACGTACACCCCGGGCACCTTCGAGGGCTGGCTGCACCGCATCACCACCAACCTCTTCCTGGACATGGTCCGCCGCAAGCAGCGGATCCGCTTCGACGCGCTCGGCGACGACGCGGCCGAGCGGCTGCCCAGCAAGGAGCCCACGCCGCAGCAGGTCTTCAACGACGCCCACTTCGACGCGGACGTCCAGCAGGCCCTCGACACCCTCGCCCCCGAGTTCCGAGCCGCCGTTGTCCTGTGCGACATCGAGGGACTCTCGTACGAGGAGATCGCGGCCACACTCGGCGTCAAGCTCGGCACCGTCCGTTCCCGGATCCACCGTGGCCGTTCCCAGTTGCGCAAGGCCCTCGCGCACCGCTCGCCCAAGGCGCGCGCGGAGCGTCGCTCCTTCGTGCCGCGTGTTCCCGCACTGGGAGGAGGGGGCGCGAGCGCGTGAGCGGTTCACAGCCGAAGGCCTCCGAGGGACACCTCGCAGAGCAGCACCTGGGAGACCGACTCTCCGCCCTGGTGGACGGGGAGCTCGGTCATGACACGCGTGAGCGCGTACTGGCACATGTCGCGACCTGCCCGAAGTGCAAGACGGAAGTGGACGCGCAGCGCCGTCTGAAGAACGTCTTCGCGGAGGCGGCCCCACCGCCGCCCTCCGAGAGCTTCCTGGCCCGCCTCCAGGGGCTGCCGGGCGGAGGCGACCTCGGCGACGGCGGCTCACCGCTGGGTGGCGGGGGACTGCCGGGCGGCGCCTCCGGACGGTTCGGTTCCTCCGGCGTCTTCGGGACCAGGCGGAACGAGCGCTTCGAGTTCGCGTACACGCCCGTCCGGGGGCACGAGCCGACGGCGGGCGGCCAGGCGTTCGGCATGCAGGACGTCGGCCGGCACGAGACCGACCGGCCCTCCTCGCGCGGACTGCGGTTCGCCTTCGTCGCCGCCGGGGCGGTGTCGCTGGCAGCCATCGCGCTGGGCGGGGTCACCGCGAGCGGGCCCGTCGACTCGGAGGCGCGCGGCTCCGGCAAGGGCAGCAATGTGACGCCGCTGCGGACGCAGGGCGCGGGCGCGGCGGCGACGTCGCCCGATTCGCGTCGTCGTGGCGTCGGACCGCTGCTCGGCCAGCTGGCGGGCCAGGGCACGCCGGGGGGCACCCCCGTCGCACCGACCGCGGTCTCCGCGCCGCTGCTGCCCGGCATTCCGCCGCCCGCCGAGGGGGGTGCGACGGCCATGTCGCCGCTGATACGCCCGCTGGGCACCACCCCGCCGCTCTCCCTGACCACCTGGGCCGCGTCCACCGGGCTCAGGGCCCCGGGCCTCGTCACCGCCGCCACGGCGCCTGCTCCCACACCCACCCACTCCCGCACGGCCCGCTGACCGTCCACTGCGCAGGGGCGCGCGAACCTGGTTGAATCCAGGTGGCGCGCCCAGGCCCGTGGCGGCCGGGCGCCGAGCCAGTGCCAAGCTGTGGGGAGAGCATGAACAAGGGGAAGCCGGGCCCGCCGGGGGATGAGCCGACCGTGCCTCCGGAGACACCCGACGGGGACTTCGAACTGGCCCGCCCGGACCGGGCACCGGCCGCGACCGGCGCCCACGAGGGCGACTACGAACTCGACCGCCCCCTGAACCCCCGGGGCACCCCCGTCCCCCACACGCCCCCGGCCCCCGAGCGGCCCGACACGCCGACCGCTCCCGGCCCTCAGTCCGTTCCGGCACCCGGCGTTCCCCCGGCCGAGGCGCACACGCTCGCCGCTTCCGGCGCTTCGCCGGGCGCCGCCGTCGAGCGGGCCGGTGTGTCCGTCCCGCCTTCTGTCTCTGCTGCGGTGTCCGGTTCCGACGGGTCCCAGGGTGCTGCCGGTTCCGTGCCCGCGGCGGCGCCCGGTGGTTCGGGGGTTTCCGCCGACCCGGAGGCCGGTGCGCCTCGCGGCGGGTCCCGCCGGCCGGGCGTTCCCGAGGCCGGTGACTCCGCAGGGCGGGCCGACGCAGCCGGTGTTTCCGGCGGCGGGCCGACGCGCCCGCCGTTGCACGACCCCGATCCGTACAGCACCCCGCCGTACGGTGAACCGGGGCCCTGGGCACCCGCGCCGCCCGTGCAGCACCCGGCGGGTGCGACTCCCGCGCACGGTGTGGCGAGCGCCGCGCCGCCCCCCGTCGCGGACGCGGCCCCGTCCCCTTCCGCCCAGGCGCACCCCGAGCCGGCGGTGGAGTCCCCGTCGGCCGATCCCTGGGGGCGCTACGACCCCTGGGCGGCGGCCGCGGCGAGCGCGCCGCTGCAGCGGGCCGAACCCGCCCTGAGGGGCAGCATGCAGCGCCGCGGGTCCGCCCGTCGGGCGCTCGTCGGGGGCGCGCTGCTGCTCGCGCTCGTCTCCGGCGGCATCGGCGGGATCGTCGGCGGGTATCTGGAGCGCAACGGCGGCGTGGGGACCGTGGAACTGCCGCAGGCCGGCAAGGAGGACGCCGGACGTGACCCGGACAGTGTCGCCGGAATCGCCGCGCAGGCGCTGCCCAGCGTCGTCACCCTGCACGTCAGCGGTGCCGGGGCGGCCGGCACCGGTACCGGCTTCGTGCTCGACGAACGAGGGCACATCCTCACCAACGACCATGTCGTCGAGCCCGCCGGGGACGACGGCGAGATCACCATCACCTTCCACAGCGGCGACACCGCCGAGGCCACCGTGGTCGGCCGGGACAGTGGCTACGACCTCGCCGTCGTGAGGGTCAAGGGCGTCCGCGGGCTCGCCCCGCTGCCCCTGGGCAACTCCGACAACGTGCGCGTCGGCGACCCCGTCGTCGCCATCGGCGCACCCTTCGACCTGGCCGGCACCGTCACCTCCGGCATCATCAGCGCCCGGGAGCGGCCCATCACCGCCGGCGGCGAGAAGGGGGACGGCAGTGACGTGTCGTACGTCGACGCGCTGCAGACCGACGCGCCGATCAACCCCGGCAACTCCGGTGGCCCCCTCCTCGACGCCGAGGGCCGGGTGATCGGCATCAACTCGGCCATCCGCTCCGCAGACGGCGGCGGAGACCCGGACGGCGGTCAGGCCGGTTCGATAGGGCTCGGCTTCGCCATCCCGGTCAACCAGGGCAAGCGCGTCGCCGAGGAGCTGATCAACACGGGGAAGGCGACCCACCCCGTGATCGGCATCACCCTCGACATGGACTACGGCGGCGACGGCGCCCGCGTCGCCGTCAAGGGCAACGACGGCGGACCCCCCGTCAGCACCGGCGGCCCCGG
Source organism: Streptomyces sp. NPDC031365 (assembly GCF_055569765.1). Classification (NCBI taxonomy): domain Bacteria; kingdom Bacillati; phylum Actinomycetota; class Actinomycetes; order Kitasatosporales; family Streptomycetaceae; genus Streptomyces; species Streptomyces sp. NPDC031365. Next base: position 15,706 of record NZ_JBVIIM010000016.1, read on the forward strand.
CGCCGAGGCCGGGATCGAGGCCGGCGACGTCATCACCGAGGTCGACGGCCGGCGCGTCCACTCCGGCGAGGAGCTGATCGTCAAGACCCGCGCCCACCGCCCCGGCGACCGGCTGGAGCTCACTCTGGAACGCGACGGCAAGGAACGGACGGTGTCGCTCGTGCTCGGCTCATCGGACGGCGGCTGAGCGGCGGACGGACGCACCGGACAGTACCGGCCGCGGGGGATGGCCGGGTACCGTGGACCCGGCCCGGACCACGGAGGACCACAGGCCGGCACCGAGGGCCGAGGACCGAAGGCATCGCGAGGAGCTTCAGGTGTTCAATGACATAGGACCGCTCGAGCTGGTGACGCTCATCGTCCTCGCCGTGCTCGTCTTCGGTCCGGACAAGCTCCCCAAGGTCATCCAGGACGTGACCCGCACGATCCGGAAGATCCGGGACTTCTCGGACAGTGCGAAGCAGGACATCCGGCAGGAACTCGGCCCCGAGTTCAAGGACTTCGAGTTCGAGGACCTCAACCCCAAGACGTTCATCCGCAAGCAGATGGACAACGACGACCTGGGGCTGAAGGAGATCCGTAACGGCTTCGACCTGAAGAAGGAGATGGCCGAGGTCACGGACGCCGTCCACGGTCGCGACACGGAACCCGTCACCCCCTCCTCCGACGGCCGGGTGGACATGACCAAGAAGCCGGAGCGTCCTGCGGCCGAGGACCGTCCGCCCTTCGACATGGACGCCACCTGAGCCGGCCGCACGAGGGCTTACGCCACCGCGGACGTGACGCGTTTCATACTCCACCCGGGCTGCGTGCGGCCCGATCCGGACCTCCGCGCGGCCTACGCGCCGGGCGGATTCCCGGCCTGTGGCCGCGGGGTGGTTATGCTGCCGAGTCGTTGTGCGGAACGGACGAGTACGCCCGAAGGGGGGCGGGCCGCCCGGTCCGACGAGAGCGAGGAGGCGTCCGGGCACATGGAGACGACGAGTTCGGCAGTCGCGCAGGCGCCGGCCGCGGAGGACGGACAACACGTCCCCTCCGCCCGGCGCACGGTCGACGGCTACTTGCGTGCGCCCTTCCCGTGGTACGGCCTGGACGAGGCCTTCACGGGCGCGCGCTGGCTGATGCAGGTCGGACTGGCCGCCGACGGAGCCGTCGAGCACGGATCGGTCGGCCACGGCGACCAGCCCTCGGTCCGCAGCGAGTACGCGGCCGGCGGTGACCAGGATGCCAAGGAGAAGTTCGCGGTCGTGGTGACCGTGGCCGCCAACCCGGTCCGCCGCAGCGCCGACGGCACCGGCCTGCTGGAGGCCACCTCCGTCTCCTCCGCCGCCTGGCTCGCCGGCGTGGGACTGCTGTCCTTCACCTGGCCCGGCCAGATGGACCACTCCCTGCGAGACGACTGGCTCGAGCAGCAGACGGAGACGGCCTGGGCCCTCGCGGACGACCTGGAGAGCGAGGACTGGTCGACGCTGTCCCTGCCCGTGGACGGGGTTCCGACGCCGTTCCACTACCGGGAGTCCGAGTTCGGCTGGGTGCTCGCCGGTTCCACGCAGGCGGGCGTGCACGTGGGCGCGTACGGCAGAGGCATGAGTGCGTACGGCCTCGGCTTCGCGGTGGTCAAGGACATCACCGCGTACCAGGACTGAGCCGTACGCGGCGGTCCGAGCGGATACGCCGGAGGGGGGGGGTGTCTCCCTGGGACAGTGCCACCCTAGACGTAACGAACCCGACCATGTTTTTGGC
>NZ_JBVIIM010000016.1:17458-45209 GCF_055569765.1 Streptomyces sp. NPDC031365
TCCTGGGTTTTGAGGGGGAGAGCAACCCCCCGGCGAACCAGAAGTGAGCCGCGCGAGACGCCAAGAGGGAACCACCAGAGGCGCCCCTCCCCCCGGGGGAACCGCCCCCCTCCGGCGTGAGAAGCCTCAGAACTTGTTGCGCGGGGTGATCCCCAGGGACATGCCCGACAGGCCCCGCTGCCGGCCGCCCAGCTTGCCGGCGATCGAGCGGAGTGCCGAGCCCGCCGGGGAGTCCGGGTCGGACAGCACCACGGGCATGCCCTCGTCGCCGCCCTCGCGCAGCCGGACGTCGATCGGGATGGCGCCGAGCACCGGAACGTTCGTACCGGTGGTGCGGGTCAGGCCGTCGGCGACCGACTGGCCGCCGCCCGTGCCGAAGACGTCGACCATCTCGTCGCAGTGCGGGCACGGCAGCCCGGACATGTTCTCTACCACGCCGACGATCTTCTGATGCGTCTGTACGGCGATGGACCCCGCCCGCTCGGCCACCTCGGCCGCCGCCTGCTGGGGCGTGGTGACGACCAGGATCTCGGCGTTCGGCACCAGCTGGGCCACGGAGATCGCGATGTCACCGGTGCCGGGCGGCAGGTCGAGCAGCAGCACGTCCAGGTCGCCCCAGTACACGTCCGCGAGGAACTGCTGGAGCGCGCGGTGCAGCATCGGCCCGCGCCACACCACCGGCGCGTTGCCCGGGGTGAACATGCCGATCGAGATGACCTTCACGCCGTGCGCCGACGGTGGCATGATCATGTTCTCGACCTGGGTGGGACGCCCGTCCGCACCCAGCATGCGCGGCACCGAGTGGCCGTAGATGTCGGCGTCCACGACACCGACCTTCAGCCCGTCGGCCGCCATCGCCGCCGCCAGGTTCACCGTCACCGACGACTTGCCGACGCCGCCCTTGCCGGACGCGACCGCGTACACCCGGGTCAGGCTGCCCGGCTTGGCGAAGGGCACCTCCCGCTCGGTCTGACCGCCGCGCAGGGCGCTCGCCAGCTCCTTGCGCTGCTCGTCGCTCATGACGTCCAGCGTCACGTCGACCCGGGTGACACCGTCGAGCGCGAGGACCGCGTCCGTCACGCGCTGCGTGATGGTGTCCCGCATGGGGCAGCCGGAGACCGTCAGGTACACGGTGACCGCAACCGCCCCGTCCGCGCCGATCTCCACCGATTTGACCATGCCGAGTTCGGTGATGGGCCGGTTGATCTCGGGGTCGTTCACCGTCGCCAGTGCTTCACGCACCGCGTCTTCCGTAGCCATAAGGACGATGGTACGGCGCCGGGTACACCAGCCGGTAAGTACATCAGCGGTCGTCTGCGTCACGTCCCGGCGGCCGTTCCGCCCGCATCGCCGGAAACGGGCCGTGCTGGTCCTTGTGTCCGTTCTGTCGTCCCTCCAGGTCCTTGACCATGTCCTGGAGCTCCGAGCGGATCCAGTCCCGCGTGGCCACCTCCCCGAGCCCGATCCGCAGCGCCGCGATCTCCCTGGTCAGATACTCGGTGTCCGCGATCGACCGCTCGTTCTGCTTGCGGTCCTGCTCCAGATTGACCCGGTCGCGGTCGTCCTGCCTGTTCTGCGCGAGCAGGATCAGTGGGGCCGCGTAGGAGGCCTGGAGGGACAGGACCAGGGTCAGGAAGATGAACGGGTACTCGTCGAACCGCAGCTCCTTCGGCGCGGACACGTTCCACAGCACCCACAGGATGATGACGAACGTCATCCAGACGATGAACCGCCCGGTGCCCAGGAACCGCGCGACGCTCTCCGAGAGCCGCCCGAAGGCCTCCGGGTCCCACTCGGGCAGGATCCGGCGCCGTGGAGGGCGCGGCTGGTCCAGACGGGGCGTACGCGGCCGTCCGGCCGCCGTGGCGCCCGCCGGCAGCCGCTCGCGTACGCCGTCGCGCTCAGCCGGCATCGGGCACCACCTCCTCGTCGAGGTGGAACTCGGTCTCCCGCCAGTCGCCGGGGAGCATGTGGTCCAGTACGTCGTCCACCGTCACCGCGCCCAGCAGCGACCCCGACTCGTCGACCACGGGCGCCGCCACCATGTCGTACGCGGCGAAGAACCCGGCGACCACGGGCAGCGCCGCGTCCGGATCCAGGGGCTGCAGATCGGCGTCCAGAATCGAGCCGACCAGCGTGTACGGGGGATCGCGCAGCAGCCGCTGGAAGTGCACCGTGCCCAGGTACTTGCCGGTGGGCGTCTCCTCGGGCGGGCGGCAGACGTAGACCTGCGCGGCGTGCGCGGGGGAGAGGTCGGGTTCGCGGATCCGGGCGAGGGCGTCCGCGACGGTCGCGTCGGGCCGCAGCACGATCGGCTCGGTCGTCATCAGACCGCCCGCCGTGTGCTCCTCGTACGACATCAGGCGCCGCATGTCGGCCGCGTCCGCGGGCTTCATCAGGCTCAGCAGCCGCTCCTTGTCCTCCTCGGGCAGCTCGCCGAGCAGGTCGGCGGCGTCGTCGGGGTCCATGGCCTCCAGGACGTCGGCGGCGCGCTCCTCCTTCAGCTTGCCGAGGATCTCGATCTGGTCGTCCTCCGGCAGTTCCTCCAGTACGTCGGCGAGCCGGTCGTCGTCGAGGGCCGCGGCCACCTCCGCCCGCCGTTTGGGGGAGAGGTGGTGCAGGACGTTGGCGAGGTCGGCGGGGCGCAACTGCTCGAAGGTGGCGAGCAGGTTCTCGGCGCCCTGCGCGTGCTCCTCCAGGGAGAAGCCGGTGACCGCGGACCACTCGACGGTCAGCGCCTCCCCCTTGCCGCGCCGGAAGGCCCCGCCCTTCTTCCCCTTGCGCACGAAGACCCGGTCGATCTCCCACTCGCGGCGGGCCGGCAGCTGATGCACCGACAGGTCGAGGACGGTGACCTCCTCGCCGCTGTCCACCAGCGTCACCCGCCGGTCGAGGAGTTCACCGAAGACGAGTCGCTCGGTGGGCCGCTGCTCGAAGCGCCGCACGTTGAGTACCCCGGTGGTGATGACCTGGCCGGACTGGACGGCGGTCACTCGGGTCATGGGCAGGAAGATACGGCGGCGTGTGGAGAGTTCGACCACCAGGCCGAGCAGTCTCGGCGGACGCCGGCCGGGCCGCAGGATGACGACCAGATCGCGCACGCGCCCCACCTGGTCGCCGGCCGGGTCGAAGACGGCGACACCGGAGACGTGTGAGACGAAGAACCGGGGGGCGCCCGCTGCCATGGCGGCGGCTCCTTTGCGTGCGGGGTCTTTCGTTGGCGTGTACTGCCTGCTGCGTTTGTTCTCCGGATTGCCCGCTCGGGTGGGCTTCAGGCTAGCCCGTCCCGATCGGCCGTGCGCTCAGGGCCGGTCCGGACGGACTGGCTCCGCCCGGGCCGGTGGGCCCCGGTACCCTGCGGTACGCCGTTCAGGTCCCCCGTCAGAGAGGCAGCGCACCTGTGATTCCGATCTCCCAGGGCCGTTCCCGCAGGGCCACGCTGGCCGGCGCCGTATGCGCCCTGCTCGTGACGGGGGCGGCGCTCACGGGATGTTCCGAGGATCCGAACGAGGGCACCAACGGTGTCGGCCGGCTGCCCGCCGACCAGATCCAGAGCAGAGCGCAGAAGGCCGCCGAGTCGGTCGGCACGGTGCGGTTGCACGGGACCGTCGTCACCAGCGGACGCACGTACACGCTCGACATGCGGCTGAAGGAGAAGGGCGGCATCGGCTCGGTCACCACGAAGGGGGAGACGTTTCGCCTCCTGCGGATCGACGACGAGCTCTATCTGAAGGCCGACGCCGAGTTCTGGGGGAAGGGGGCCGCCGGGGGCGAGGGCAAGGGTGACGGCGGCGACGGCCAGAACGACGGCAAGAACGACGGCAAGGCGGACGCTGCGGCGGCCGACAAACTCGCCTCGAAGTATGTGAAGGTCCCGCAGGGCGATCCGTCGTACAAGAAGTTCATCGGCTTCACTGATAAGAGTGTGCTGCTTGATGGCCTGCTGACCCTGCATGGCGAGCTGGCCACCGACGGCCACCACGAGCAGTCGGGCGTGCGCACCATCCGCGTCACCGGAGACAAGGGCTCCGGAGGCACCCTGGACGTCTCGCTCGAGGGCAAGCCCTATCCCGTGCGCCTGGTGCGGGCCGGAAAGGCGGGCACCCTCACCTTCTCGGCCTGGGGCACCGACTTCCCCCTGGAGAAGCCGGCCAAGGACGACACCCTGGACTACGGCAAGCAGCTCCCGACGTCCTAGCTAGCGCTGTCGCCGCTTCTTCCCCAGCAGCAGCCGGGGCAGTCCCGCCGGGGCCGGCTGCCGGGTCGTCACCGGGGTCGGCAGCGGGGCCTCGGCCAGGGAGCCGTCGGGGAGGGACGACGTCGCCCCCGTGGGCTCCAGCCGCAGCACCCGGCACTCGCGGGCCCAGCGTTCGGGCATCGCCTCACCGTCGGGTGCGTTGAGCCGCTTGCCCTTGAGCTCGGCGACCGTCGCCGTCCACGCCTCGGAGCCCGGCGCCTGCTCCACGACCGTCGCGGTCCACGAGACCAGGCGGCCGCCCTTGTCCTTGCTGCGCACCGTCACCTCGGCCGGTCCGCCGTCGGTGAGTCCCGGCAGCGGCTGCTCCCCCGGCCCGTCGCCGATCACGCACGCGGCGCCCTCGTGCCACACGTGCCACAGCACGCGGGCCGGCACGCCGGGACCCCTGACCCAGATGAGGCCGGACTTCTTCGTGGCCTCCTCGATGAGGGCCCGGTCGAGCAGCTCGCTTGTCATGGGGTCAGCCTATCCACGGGCTCCCCGCCCGTTCAGAGCCGGCCGTTGCGCTTCAGAGCCAGCCGTTGCGCTTCAGCGTGCGGTGGATGCCCAGACAGATGGCCACCGTGACACTGAGGATCATCGGGTAGCCGTACTTCCAGTGGGTCTCCGGCATGTAGTCGAAGTTCATCCCGTACACCCCGCACACCATCGTCGGTACGGCGATGATCGCGGCCCACGAGGTGATCTTCCGCATGTCCTCGTTCTGCGCCACGGAGGCCTGGGCGAGGTTGGCCTGGAGGATGGAGTTCAGCAGTTCGTCGAAGCCGATGACCTGCTCCTGCACCCGTGCCACGTGGTCGGCGACGTCCCGGAAGTACTTCTGGATCTCCGGGTCGATCAGCCGCATCGGGCGCTCGCTCAGCAACTGCATCGGCCGCAGCAGCGGCGCCACGGCACGCTTGAACTCCAGTACCTCGCGCTTGAGTTGATAGATCTCCCCGGCGTCCGTACCGCGTGGGGTGCCCTTGCGGCCCGGCGAGAACACCTTGGTCTCGACCTCGTCGATGTCGTCCTGCACCGCGTCGGCGACGGCGATGTAGCCGTCCACCACGTGGTCGGCGATGGCGTGCAGCACGGCCGAGGGGCCTTTGGCCAGCAGTTCGGCGTCGTCCTGCAGGCGATGCCTGAGGGCCCGCAGGGAGCCCTGGCCGCCGTGCCGGACGGTGATGAAGAAGTCCCGGCCGGTGAAGCACATCACCTCACCGGTCTCGACGACCTCGCTGCTGGAGGAGAGCCGCTCGTGGTCGAGGTAGTGGACGGTCTTGAAGACCGTGAACAGCGAGTCGTCGTAGCGCTCCAGCTTGGGCCGCTGATGGGCCTGGACCGCGTCCTCCACGGCCAGCGGGTGCAGTCCGAACTCCCGGGCGATGCCGGCGAATTCGGCCTCGTTCGGCTCGTGCAGGCCGATCCACACGAAGCCCCCGTCGCGGCGCACCAGCCGCATCGCCTCGTGGGGGGTGAGCTGGCCGGCCTCCAGGCGGCGTCCGTCACGGTAGACGGCGCAGTCGACGACGGCGGTGGTCGTCGCGGGGTCGCGGGTGGGGTCGTACGGGCCGCTCTCCTTGCGCAGCGAGACACGGGAGGAGGGACGGACCACGGCGCGCAGGTCGCGGATCATCGACATGGCGGGCTCCTTCGCGGGCAGGCAACGAAAGGCGCCGGAACGACGGGTGGAACAACCCGGAATGAGGACGTCCTGGACTGCGGATGTTTGGCACGTCCACAAAGCGGGGAGCACCGCACCGTCGCGGTGGCGAGCTTCGTCGCTGATTCAGCTACTGGGGCAGATCAGGCGGAACGAAACGAAGTGCTCTTCCGATGAAGACGCGCGCGGGGGACAAGGCGGCAGCCGGACAGGGAGCAGCTACATCAGCGGGCGGAAGAGCGGGTGATACTGCACGGTCGACTTCGGTCCATGCCAGCCCCACCTCCTCCGGCCGGTCCCTCGTGAGGGACGATCCACCATCCCCTGGGGGATTTCCCCGTCCATGGGGAGAGTCGTACAGGCGTTCGGGGCTTGATCGGGACGCCTCGGCGTGCTGCCCGAACCACCGGCCAAGCGTATCAGCCGACTGCCGTGTCAAGGCTCTGCTTTGCCCGGTACTGGCGAGTTCTATGCTCGCCGCATGGCTGATGTTCTTCCTCTGGTCGAGGCCCGGCTGCGCACGGCACTGGGCGAACCGGACGCGCGCGCGGCGGTCACCTTCCTGGGCGCGGACCGCATCGAGGTGCTGCGCTTCCACGAGGGCGACATCGTGCGCTACGCCACCCTCGGCATGTCCGCGCAGCCCATGACCGACCCCGCGGCCGTGATCGCGGACCCGGTCGAGGGGCCGCGCGTCGAGCTGGTGCTGTCCGTGCGGGCCGGTGTCGCGGACACCGGCAAGGTGCTCCGCCCGCTCGCCGTGCTGGCCGCGTCCCCGCAGGTCGAGGGTGTGGTCGTGGCTCCCGGCGCCTCGCTCGACGTGGGCGAACCGCTGTGGCCCGGCGCGCCCTTCACCTCGGTGCTGGTCGCCGAGCCGGGCGGTCTGGTGGAGGACCTGGAACTCGACGAGCCCCTGAATCCCGTACGGTTCCTGCCGCTGCTGCCGATGACCCCGAACGAGGCCGCCTGGAAGCGGGTGCACGGCGCCCAGGCCCTCCAGGAACGCTGGCTGAACCAGGGCACGGACCTGCGGGATCCGTCCCGGAAATCAGTGCCGCTGGAGTGAGCAGGGTCACCAACGACCGTCGGATGACGCTCACTTGGTGATGAAGGCGACCCCGTCCCGCGTGGCCTGCCGAGGGGCCGCCGACGCGCCGGTACCGCCGTGGACGGGTGCGGTCGTCGCCGGACCGCGGGGTGCGTGCGCGGCGGGTGAGCCGGTCCGTTGGCGGGACGCGGGCGGCTTTCCGGCGGCCGGTTCCGTCCGGACGGGTGATCGTCCTTGACGTGGCGCGGCAGAGCTAGGACCGTGGGGCTCTATGAGGGGCGAACCCAGTTGCCCGAAGTGCGGTGGCCGGGTCAGGGCTCCCGGCCTCTTCTCGGATGCCTGGCAGTGCGCTGTGCACGGCACCGTGCACCCGCTGCAGCCCGTGATACCGCCGAGCGTCGAAGCCCTCGACGTCGTCGTGCACCGCACGAAGGTGCCGGTGTGGATGCCGTGGCCGCTCCCGGTGGGCTGGCTGTTCACGGGTGTGGCCTGCGCGGGCGACGACCGCAGCGGGGGCCGGGCGACCGCCGTCGCGTGCACCGGCCCCGGACCGCTCGGCGGCATGGGTGAGCTGATCCTGGTCGCCGAGGAGCTCGGCGTCGGCCTCGGCGCGCGGTACGCGGGCATCGACGGCCCGGACCCGGGACCATACATGAACGTCGAGAAGCCACCGCAGGCCAAGGTGCTGGCCGCCGGCCGCCCGACCCCGCTCTGGCACGTCTCCAAGACGCCCCACGACCGCGCCGTGTTCGCGGGCGAGGCGCTCGGCATGTGGCTGTGGGCGGTGGCGTGGCCGGAGCAGTCCGGGCTGCTGATGTACGACGAGCTGGTCCTCACCGACCTGCGGGACGCCGGGGCCGAGGTGGAGCTGGTGCCCTGCGGGGCGCTGTCACCGCGACTGCTGGAGGCCTAGCCGGACGGCCGGAGGGGGTCGGTAGGGGGCGCACGGCGCGTTGGGGTGTGACAGGGGACGGTGAAAATCCGGTTATCCTGGAGCGTCCCCGTCCGTCCGTCACCGCTTGGAGTACCGCGTCGTGCGTATCGACCTGCACACCCACTCCACCGCGTCCGACGGTACGGACACGCCGGCCGATCTGGTCCGCAAGGCTGCCGCCGCCGGTCTCGACGTCGTCGCGCTGACCGACCACGACACCACCCGCGGGCACGCCGAGGCGCTCTCCGTGCTGCCGACGGGACTCACCCTGGTCGCCGGCGCCGAACTCTCCTGCCGGCTCGACGGTATCGGCATGCACATGCTTGCCTACCTCTTCGACCCCGAGGAGCCCGCGCTGCTGGCCGAGCGCGAGCTCGTCCGGGACGACCGGGTGCCCCGGGCCAAGGGCATGATCGCCAAGCTGAACGCGCTCGGTGTGCCGGTCACCTGGGAGCAGGTGGCGCGGATCGCCGGCGACGGCTCGGTGGGACGCCCGCACGTGGCCTCCGCGCTCGTCGAACTCGGCGTCGTGCCGTCCGTGAACGACGCCTTCACCCAGGAGTGGCTGGCCGACGGCGGCCGCGCGTACACGGACAAGCACGAGACCGACCCCTTCGCGGCCCTGCGGCTGGTCAAGGACGCGGGCGGGGTCGCCGTCTTCGCGCATCCGGCCGCGAGCAAGCGGGGCCGGACCGTACCGGAGTCCGCGATCGCCGCGCTGGCCGAGGCCGGCCTCGACGGCATCGAGGTCGACCACATGGACCACGACCCCGACACCCGGGCGCGGCTGCGCGGGTTGGCGAAGGACCTGGGACTCCTGGTCACCGGGTCCAGCGACTACCACGGCAGCCGCAAGAGCTGCGTCCTCGGCGAGTTCACGACGGACCCCGAGGTCTACGGCGAGATCACCCGCCGCGCGACCGGGGCGTTCCCTGTGCCGGGGGCCGGCGGGGTCTGAGCCCCGCATCCTGCGAACGACCCGCATCCGTACGTCCGCGGACCACTGTGTGTGCGCACAGCGCCGTGTGTGCGTGCAACGCGGCGTACGTGCGCGCACCACCGCGTACGCGTGCCTACCACGGGGCGTGCGCGCGTACCGCTGCGTACGTCCTTGTGCGCCCCCGCACCTCCCTCACCGGTTCTTCAGCAAGGCAGTCATGCTCGACGTCGCCGTTTTCGGCTCTCTCTTCCTGACCCTCTTCGTCATCATGGATCCTCCCGGGATCACTCCGATCTTCCTCGCCCTGACCGCGGGCCGGCCCGCCAAGGTGCAGAAGCGGATGGCCTTCCAGGCCGTCTGTGTGGCCGGTGGTGTGATCACCGTGTTCGGCCTGCTCAGCCACCAGATCCTCGCCTACCTGCATGTGTCGGTGCCCGCGCTGATGATCGCGGGCGGGCTGCTGCTCCTGCTGATCGCGCTCGACCTGCTCACCGGCAAGACCGACGAGCCGCAGCAGACCAAGGACGTCAACGTCGCCCTGGTCCCGCTGGGCATGCCGCTGCTGGCGGGGCCCGGTGCGATCGTGTCGGTCATCCTGGCCGTGCAGAAGGCCGACGGTGTCACCGGGCAGGTCTCGGTGTGGTCGGCGATCCTCGCCATCCATGTCGTGCTGTGGCTGGTGATGCGCTACTCACTGCTGATCATCCGAGTCATCAGGGACGGCGGGGTGGTCCTGGTGACACGCCTGGCGGGCATGATGCTCTCCGCGATCGCCGTGCAGCAGATCATCAACGGCGTCACCCAGGTGATCCGGGGCGGCTGACCACGGCGCCCTCACGGATGTGCTGAGCCCCCGTACCGATGGCGGTACGGGGGCTCCGGAGCCTGCGTACGAGGTCCCGGCCCGTGTGGCCGGCGTCCCCGCGAGACGAGCGTTATGAGGCCGGTGTGTCGGCCGGGCGGATCCACAGGCGCTGTCCGATGGCGGCGGCCTGCTGCACGATGCGGTTGACGGAGGCGGCGTCTACGACGGTCGAGTCCACGGGGGTGCCGTCGATGTCGTCGAGTCGCATGATTTCGAAGCGCATAGGGCTTCTCCCTTCGTCTGGTCATCCTCCTGAAGGAGAACTACTCGGTGGGCGGCCCACGGGCCAGTCGAGCCCGTGTTCCTCGACAGGGTTCAACGGGTTGCGTGGTGCAAACATTCCCTATGCTAAAGAAAATTTTCGCTCGACTAAATACTGACGAGTAAGGGTTTTCGAAGTAGACCGATCGGGACCGGTTGTGTTCGTAGCGTGACCACCGGGACAATGGAAGTGATGAACGACGACCTCGCGGCTCTGCACGCCCGTATCGACCGCACGAATGAGCTGCTCCAGCGCATGCTCGCCGAGGTGGCGAAGACGCCCTCCACCCACGCGATCTTCGTCGATGCCGGATACCTGTACGCCGCCGCGGGGCGGCTCGTGGCCGGGACGGAGGACCGCCGGGCCTTCGACCTCGACGCCGAGGGACTCATCGACGCGCTCATCGACCGGGCCCGCACCATCTTCGCCGACAGCAGGCTGCTGCGCGTCTACTGGTACGACGGGGCCCGGCGCCGCATCCACACCGCGGAGCAGCAGACCATCGCCGAACTTCCCGACGTCAAGGTCCGCCTCGGCAACCTCAACGCCAACAACCAGCAAAAGGGCGTCGACTCCCTGATCCGCACCGATCTGGAGTCACTGGCCCGGCACCGCGCCATCAGTGACGCGGCCCTGCTCGGCGGCGACGAGGATCTCGTCTCGGCGGTCGAGGCGGCACAGGGGTACGGCGCGAGGGTCCACCTCTGGGGCATCGAGGCGCCCGAGGGCCGCAATCAGGCCGAGCCGCTGCTCTGGGAGGTCGACAGCCAGCGCACCCTCGACCTGGACTTCTTCAAGCCGTACGTCTCCCGGCGCACCGCACCGGCGTACGAGGGCACCGCGGGCCGGCCCACCCGTGAGAACGTCCGGTTCGTCGGCGCGCAGATCGCCGCGAAATGGCTGGCCGCACGCGGCCGGGAACCGATGGTGGAACTGCTCCCCGGCCATCCCTATCTGCCCGGCTCCGTGGACCAGGACCTGCTGGTGGAGGCGGAGGGCCTTCTCCAGTACTCCCTGCGCGGCCAGGCGGACCTGCGGCGCTCCCTGCGCGACGGCTTCTGGGACCATCTGCAGGCGCAGTACTGACAGACGGGTGCCTCCGGAACGCGGGCGTTTTCCGGCAGGTGGTGTTCCGGGGCCGGGCGTCACCGGCAGGTGGTGTCCCCCCGGGGGCGCGGTTCGTCCCAGAAGTCGGCGAGGGCACGGGCGGTCGGCACGGGCCGGTCGACGGCTGGTGAGTGCTCGGCCCCGTCGATGACGGTGCGGTGTGCTCCCAGCCGCCGGGCCATCTCGTCGAGGTCCGGCACCGGCCAGGTGTCATCGTGCTCGCCCGACAGGACGTGGAACGGCAGCGGGACAACGGCCAGTTCGGCGACCCGGTCCGGTTCGACACACAACTGGCGGCCCGTGGCGATCAGTTGCGCGGGCTGTGTGCTCAACCAGCGGCTTCGCAGCCGCTCCTGACCGCCGAGACCGCGGGCCGGTCCGCCCACCTCCTCGGGTGGGCCCATGGCCAGGATCGCCTCCCAGCACTCCGCCATCGACATCACCGCGAGCGCGTCCCGCAGCAACGTCACCCGCTGCTCCTGGGAGACGGAGATGCGTGCGGGCCCGGAGGATATGAGGGTGAGCGAGCGGAAGGGGGAGTGGTCGAGGATGACGGCGGCACGGGCGATCTGACCGCCGAGCGAGTGGCCGACCAGATGCACCGGCGTACCGAGCGCCGCCGCCTGCGCGAGTACGTCCCGAGCCAACTCGTCCAGGAGGTAGGCGGATTCGTCGTCGGCGGGACCGTCCGACTCGTACTGCCCCCGTCCGTCCACGGCGACCGTGTGATACCCGCGCGCCGCGAGCGGCTCGTGCACCAGCGTGAAGTCCTCCTTGCTGCCGGTGTACCCGGGCAGCAGCAACACCGTCCCTCTCACCGCGACTCCGGCGGCCGGTGGCACCTCCACGACGGCGAACCGACCGCGAGTGGTGCGGAGTCGGCGGGTGTGGGCGCCGAGGGGCAGGGCGGGGGCGGAGTCGCTGGTCACGTGGGTGAGGGTAGCGGGTGCGGACACGCCGACGGCCCGGCCCCACGGGTGGGGGACCGGGCCGTCGGCGTCGTGCGTCAGCCCTCCGCGGACTCCACGGCGGCCGTGGCCTTCCGGGTGCGGCGGGCCCTGGGCTTCGTCCCGTCCGCGGGATCCGGCTCCGGGGACGTCTGCGCCGGGATGTCGACGGCGACGGCTGCCGGGTCGGCCTCGACGGCCTTGCGGGTGCGGCGGCGCGGCTTGGCCTCGGCGGCCTCGGCCGTGTCTGCGGCCTCGGCGGTGGCCGCGGTCTTGCGGGTGCGCCGTGGCTTGGCCTCGACCGCCTCGGCGGTGTCGGCGGCGGCCTCGGCCTTCTTGGCGGCGGCCTTCCGCGTCCGGCGCGGCTTGGCCTCCGTCGCCCCGGCCTCCGGGGACGTCTGCGCCGGGATGTCGACGGCGGCGGCCGCCGGGTCGGCCTCGACGGCCTTGCGGGTGCGGCGGCGCGGCTTGGCCTCGGCGGCCTCGGCCGTGTCTGCGGCCTCGGCGGTGGCCGCGGTCTTGCGGGTGCGCCGTGGCTTGGCCTCGACCGCCTCGGCGGTGTCGGCGCCGGCCTCGGCCTTCTTGGCGGCGGTCTTCCGCGTCCGGCGCGGCTTGGCCTCGGTCTCCTCCGCACCCTGCTCGACCGGCGTCCCGGCAGTGGCCGCGGCCTTCCGCGTACGCCGGGGCCCGGCCTGCGCAGCCCCGGACTGCTCGGTGCTTCCCTCGGCCGTGTCAACCGCCGTTTCCGCCTTCGCGGCGGTCCTGCGGGTGCGGCGCGGCGTGCTCTCCGTGGTCTCGACCGCCTCGGTGCCTGCCTCGGCCGTGTCGACCGCGGACTCGGCGGCCTCCGTGGCCTTGCGGGTACGGCGGCGGCGCGGCTCCGCGGCCGGAGCCTCGGGCTCGGTGGCGACCGGGGCTGCCGCGGCCACCGCGGTTTCCCCGACCGGCGACGGGGTGACGACGGCCACCGCATCCACCGCTGCCGTCTCCGTGGACCTGCGGGTACGGCGGCGGCGCGACGTGGCGTGGGCCTCGGCGGCGTCCACAGCCGTGCCCTCGGCCGTGTCGACGACGGACTCCGCCGCCTCCACGGGCTCCACGGAGCTCGCCGACGGTGCCCCCGAGGGGATCCCGTTGCGCGTACGGCGACGGCGGCGCGGGGTGCGCGGGGCACCGCCGGCCTCCGGCTCGTCGGCACCTTCGGCGGCAGGCAGGCCCGCGGGCTGCTGTGCGGCCCCGTCCGTCGGCGAACCGCCACGCGTGCGGCGGCGACGGCGCGGCGTACGGGTCGAGGTCTCCCGCTCCTCGGGACGTGAGGGGCCACCGTGCCCGGCCCGGCCACCGCGTCCGCGCGGCCCGCCACGGCCACCCGGCTCGCCCAGATCCTCCAGCTCCTCCGCGTCCAGCCCGGCGCGGGTCCGCTCCGCGCGCGGCAGGATGCCCTTGGTGCCCTCCGGAATACCCAGGTCCTTGAACAGGTGCGGCGAGGTGGAGTACGTCTCCGGCGGGTCGCTGAAGCCCAGGTCCAGCGCCTTGTTGATGAGCTGCCAGCGGGGGATGTCGTCCCAGTCGACCAGCGTGATCGCCGTACCCTTCGCACCCGCGCGGCCGGTGCGGCCGATGCGGTGCAGATACGTCTTCTCTTCCTCGGGGGACTGGTAGTTGATGACGTGCGTCACGCCCTCGACGTCGATGCCGCGGGCGGCGACGTCGGTACAGACGAGCACGTCCACCTTGCCGTTGCGGAACGCCCGCAGCGCCTGCTCACGGGCGCCCTGGCCGAGGTCGCCGTGGACCGCGCCGGAGGCGAAGCCGCGCTGCTTGAGCTGGTCGGCGAGGTCGGCGGCGGTGCGCTTGGTGCGGCAGAAGACCATGACCAGGCCCCGGCCGTCGGCCTGCAGTATCCGCGAGACCAACTCGGGCTTGTCCATGTTGTGCGCGCGGTAGATGAACTGCGTGGTGTTCGCGACCGTGGCGCCCTCGTCGTCCGGGGCCGTGGCGCGGATGTGCGTCGGCTGCGACATGTAGCGGCGGGCCAGACCGATCACCGCGCCCGGCATGGTGGCCGAGAACAGCATGGTCTGGCGCTTGACCGGGAGCAGTTTGATGATCTTCTCGACGTCGGGCAGGAAGCCCAGGTCGAGCATCTCGTCGGCCTCGTCGAGGACGAGCGCCTTCACATGCTTCAGGTTCAGCTTCTTCTGGCCGGCGAGATCGAGCAGCCGGCCCGGGGTGCCGACGACCACGTCGACGCCCTTCTTCAGCGCTTCTACCTGAGGCTCGTAGGCCCGGCCGCCGTAGATGGCCGTGACGCGCACATTGCGCACCTTGCCGGCGGCGAGCAGATCACTGGTGACCTGCGTGCACAGCTCGCGTGTGGGAACGACGACCAGCGCCTGCGGGGTGTCGGTGAGGTCCTCGGGCCGGGCGCGGCCGGCTTCCACGTCCGCGGGGACGGTGACGCGCTCGAGGAGCGGGAGGCCGAAGCCCAGCGTCTTGCCGGTGCCGGTCTTGGCCTGGCCGATGACGTCCGTGCCCGTGAGGGCCACGGGGAGCGTCATCTCCTGGATGGGGAAGGGAGTGATGATGCCGACGGCCTCCAGGGCCTCGGCGGTCTCGGGGAGAATTCCGAGCTCTCGGAACGTCGTAGTCAGGGTGCTGCCTCTTCTGTGTGCGCGGTGCGAGGCGAGCGCGGGGGTCGTGTAGGGACCGTGCCGGGGACGTCGGCTGCCTTACGGGCGAGGCCGTAGGACACGGGACCACTGCCGACGCTCGAGCGTTCGTACCGCTGAGGTGTCCCTCCGGATTCCGTACGCACTGTGCCGTACGACTTCAGAGGGCTGTCGGGTCGGAGCCGATCGGGCCACCGACCGGGCATCCTCATACATACGGCCTGTCGAGTACGTCAGAGTGCTCAGCAGGCGCATTACCACCATACCCCGGATTCGCGCACACGCCATGGCTGATTTGGTCACGTAGTCGTCGTCACACTGATTGACCACGGCCTTCCGGCGCGGGACAAGCGGGCTATTGTGCGCTTCATGACGAGCTCTGACAAGCCTGACAACGCCGCGGACACCCCCGAGACCTCCGCCGGGCACACCGGCGTCGCCGCCATGGACTGGGCGGCCGCCTCCGCCGACCCCCAGTACCGTGCCGCCGTCGTGGATCTGCTCGGCGCGCTCGCGTACGGCGAGCTGGCGGCGTTCGAGCGGCTCGCGGAGGACGCCAAGCTTGCGCCCACCCTGGCGGACAAGGCGGCGCTGGCGAAGATGGCCTCGGCCGAGTTCCACCACTTCGAGCGGCTGCGCGACCGGCTCGCCGGGATCGGTGAGGAGCCGACGCTCGCGATGGAGCCCTTCGTCGCCGCCTACGACGGTTTCCACAAGCAGACGGCGCCCTCCGACTGGCTGGAGGGCCTGGTCAAGGCCTACGTCGGCGACTCCATCGCCAGCGACTTCTACCGGGAGGTCGCGGCCCGTCTGGACTCCGACAGCCGCGCCCTGGTGCTGGCCGTGCTCGACGACACGGGGCACGGCGGCTTCGCCGTGGAGAAGGTGCGCGCGGCGATCGACGCGGACCCGCGCGTGGGCGGCCGGCTGGCGCTGTGGGCGCGGCGGCTGATGGGAGAGGCGCTGTCGCAGTCCCAGCGGGTCGTCGCCGACCGGGACGCGCTGTCGACGATGCTCGTGGGTGGCGTCGCGGACGGGTTCGATCTCGCCGAAGTCGGCAAGATGTTCTCCCGGATCACCGAGGCGCACACCAAGCGGATGGCGGCCCTGGGGCTCGCGGCCTGAGGGGCGTCCCGGGCCGCTGCCGTCCGGCTCACCCCCGGCGCCACCGTCGGCGACCGGTCAGGCGGTCGCCGACCGGCGGCGCAGTCTTCCCGCGGGACGCAGCAGCAGCGACAGCGATGCCACGGACACGATCACCGCGCCGAGCAGTATCGTCAGCATGTTTCCGGCGTCGAGCGCGGTGTTCATGACGAAGGCGCCGGACAGCGCTCCTGCCACACCGGTCGGCAGGACCAGGGCGCGGGCGGGGAGACGGTGCGGCATGCGGTGATATGCCGCCCACGCCAGAGCAAGGCCGAGGATCGCGGAGCTGAGCGCTTCCAAGAGCATGCTGGGGTCCCTCCCACATGGCCGGCCTGCTCACATTCGGTCGTAGCCCGTCCTACCCCTGACCTGCGGAGTTCAATCCACCCTTGAGGAGAACCCGTGCTCCATCCGTGAAGGGCGCGGGGGTGGAAGGGCGGACGGACGGAAGAGCGCCTGCCACGTCCGGCGGTCGGACGCCGGGCATCGCCCTTCGACGAGGCACGGTGTGGTGCTCCGGCCAGAGGTCGAGCGTGCTGCCCGACGAAGGGCAAACCGACGGACGGCAGGACACGCGGAAGGGCCCGGCGGTGCGAGAACCGCCGGGCCCTTCTCACGACTTCCGGTCGTCGCCTACAGCGCGCCGAAGCCCACCTTGCGCGGGGCCGGCTCGCCGATCTCGATGTACGCGAGACGGTCGGCCGGGACCAGGATCTTGCGGCCGTGCTCGTCCACGAGACTCAGCAGCTGCGACTTCCCGGCCAGCGCCTCGGCCACCACACGCTCGACCTCCTCGGCGCTCTGACCGCTCTCCAGAACGATCTCGCGGGGCGCGTGCTGCACGCCGATCTTGACCTCCACGGCTATGTCCCTCCGACGGTCAGTGAAGTGCGCGACCTTCCGCGCCGTACCAGCACACATTAGCCCGGTGAGGGGACGTACACGGTGCGCCCGGCAACGCCAGGAGCGAACAGCCCACGGGAAAGAACGCCCCGTCGGCGGCCTCAGTGCTGCTGATCGCTGCCGTGCAGCGGGAATCCGGCGATGCCCCGCCAGGCCAGCGAGGTCAGCAACTGCACCGCCTGGTCGCGCGGCACGCTGCGGTCGCTGTGCAGCCAGGACCGCGCCACCACCTGGGCGAGGCCGCCGAGCCCCGAGGCGAGCAGCGTCGACTCCGCCCGCGACAGCCCGGTGTCCTCCGCGATGACGTCGCAGATGGCCTCCGCACAGTCGCTGGTGACCTTGTCGACGCGCTCGCGCACGGCCGGCTCGTTCGTCAGGTCCGACTCGAACACCAGGCGGAACGCTCCGCCGTCGTCCTCGACGTACGCGAAGTAGGCGTCCATGGTCGCCCGGACGCGCTGCTTGTTGTCCGTCGTCGACGCCAGCGCGTGGCGCACCGACTGGATCAGCGCCTCGCAATGCTGGTCCAGCAGTGCGAGATAGAGATCGAGCTTGCCCGGGAAGTGCTGGTACAGCACCGGCTTGCTCACGCCGGCCCGCTCGGCGATGTCATCCATCGCCGCCGCGTGATAGCCCTGCGCGACGAAGACTTCCTGGGCGGCGCCCAGCAACTGGTTTCGTCGGGCACGGCGCGGCAGGCGTGTACCCCTCGGGCGTACCGCGTCTGTCTGCTCGATGGCTGTCACGCCGCCTCCCCTTTTCGTCCATGTGCGGTGTGAGCCGCGCCGCCATCGTACTTTTCGGTAACCGTGGTGTGCGCGGTGAGGGCGCAGAATTTCACGGACCGGACGGGGGCGAAAGCGGTATGGACGGTTTCAAAAGCTGTCAGAGCGGGCAAGAAGAATCCCCTTCATGGCACGTCTCGTCGCTCGACGACGCCCCGGCCGGCACGCGCCTCACCGGTACTCGTCCTCGTCGAGGGAGACGACCCGGGCCTGTTCCATCAGATCCGCCTCGCTGGCACGGTCGGGGTCGACGTCGGTCAGCGAGTCGTCCCGGTCCGGATTCACCTCCGCCTGCTGCTCGGCCGCATCGACCTCGGGCGCCTCCACGTCGTGCTGCTGGCCGCCCTCGGGCGCGTCCTCGTCCTCCGTGAACGTCTCGGGGTCGGTCGGGTCTACGGCCATGCTGGGCTCCCTTCCTACGAACGTCCCTGAAAATGCAGGGGCCACATACGGGTGCCCTCTGTACGAGCCTAGGAGACACCCGATCCGGACGCCATGCGATCCGCGACCGGGATGTGAGGGCGTGCGCACCCGCCCGGGACGTGTGCCGGGCCGGTCGTCCAGCCCTGTGATGCCGAACACATGAGCCAGTGCGTGATCGTCTCGTAACATTGCCGCATGTCTTCGACCGAGCTGCCGTCCGTGCCGCCCGTGCCGCCCGCAAGTGTGCTGCCCGAGGCGGCGGCCGTCAGGGTCGCGGAGGGTGAGCGGCTCAGGTCGGTGCAACTGCCGGGCGTCACGCTTTCGGTCCGGTCGAGGCCGCCCGCCCGTGAAGGACTGCCGTCCGCCCTCTACGTCCACGGACTCGGCGGTTCCTCACTGAACTGGTCGGCTCTCATGCCGCTGCTGCACGACGTAGTCGACAGCGAGGCGGTGGATCTGCCGGGCTTCGGCGACTCCCCGCCGCCGGACGACGGTGATTACTCCATCACCGCCCACGCACGCGCGGTGATCCGTTATCTCGACGCCTCCGGTCGGGGCCCGGTGCATCTCCTCGGCAATTCGCTCGGCGGTGCGGTCACGACCCGCATCGCCGCCGTTCGCCCCGACCTCGTCCGTACCCTCACGCTCGTGTCACCGGCCCTGCCGGAACTGCGGGTGCAGCGCACCGCCGTTCCCACGGGACTGCTGGCGGTGCCCGGGATCGCACCGCTGTTCACCCGGATCACCCGGGAGTGGACAGCGGAACAGCGGGTCCGCGGTGTGATGAAGCTCTGTTACGGGGACCCCGAGCGGGTGTCGCCGGAAGGGTTCCGAAACGCCGTGCACGAGATGGAGCGGCGGCTGCGGCTGCCGTACTTCTGGGACGCGATGGCACGCTCCGCGCGAGGTCTCGTCAACGCGTACACCCTGGGTGGCCAGCAGGGACTGTGGCGCCAGGCCGAGCGGGTGCTCGCTCCGACCCTGCTCGTCTACGGCGGCCGGGACCAGCTCGTCGGCTTCCGGATGGCTCAGCGGTCGGCGCGTGCCTTCCGGGATTCCCGGCTGGTGACGCTTCCGGACGCCGGGCACGTGGCGATGATGGAGTACCCCGAGACCGTGGCCCTCGCCTTCCGCGAACTTCTCATGAATACAACGGATTCGGCCGATGAGGGGAATACTGGGGAGCCGGACGCGCAGAGCGCTCCGGGTTTCCCCGCCGGCATCGGTGGCGGAACCACCGCCGAGAACATGAGGGGCTGAGGCGCGAGGTGGGACGCCACAGCCGACGTGGACCCGCTCCCAAGGGCGACACCACGGACACAACCGCAGAACGGGAGAGCCGGGACGGCCGCGAAGGCCGCCGGGACGACCGGCGGGACGCGCGTCAGGGCGTACGCCGGACGCCGCCGGCACAGGGGCCGGCCCCGCAGCCGCTGCCCGGGCGCCCACCCATGGGCGGGGCTCAGGGGTACGGGGTTCCCTACGGAACCCAGCCCGGAACTCCGGCGCACGGCACTCCGGTGTACGGAACGGGGGGATACGGGGCGCCGGCCGACGGTATGCCGCGTCTTGCGGACGGGACACCCGCACACGGTGTGCCGCGTCTTGCGGACGGCTGGCTGCCGGACGGGACTCCGGCGCACGGCTTTCCGCGACTGCCGGACGGGACTCCGGCGCACGGTGGCCCGCGCCCCCCTGACGGGACCCCCGCTCGTGGTGTGCCGAGGTTCACCGACGGCACCCCGGCCCATGGTGTTCCCCGGCTTCCCGACGGCACACCCGCCCGTGGTGTTCCCCAGGCCCGTGGGGGACACCCCGAGCAGCGGGAACCCGGCGGCGGGTGGGGGACGTCGAGCGGTCGGACGACGGCGGGGACCGGGTACGGCATGCCGGCGGCCGGAGCGGGGGTGCCCCTCCCGCGACAGCGGCGGGCGCCCCGGGGAGGGCCGCGCCAGGACTACCTCGACGCCTTCACCGAGGACACCGACCTCTTCGCGTCGCACGCACCCGCCGCCACCCCCCGCCCGCCGGACGTGGCGCGCCCCGCCGACCCGTACGCCGCGGTCACCGACTGGAACGGTGCTCCGGCCACCGGAGTCCCCGCCGACGCCGACGCCGACGCCGACGGGCCGCCGACCGGGGAGCCCGCGCAGACCAAGGGCGTCAAGGGCCGCGCGTTCACCGGAATGGCGGCCGCCGCCGTCACCACGGTGCTGGCCGTCGTCGTGGCCGGCCAGGTCGCCGAGGAGCAGGACGGCGCCGGAGTGCAGGCGCAGTCGGCCGGTGAGCAGGCCCGCGACGTCCGGGAGCCCGCCTCGCGCGGTGACGTCCGGGAGACGCCCGAGGTGCCCCCCGTCGAACCGCTGACGTACGAGCAGAAGATGGACAAGAAGTACCCGCTCGGCGCCACGCGCGCGGGCAGCGGGAAGTTCTACGCGATCCCCGGCATCGACAAGGCGCCCGGCAAGGGGGAGAAGATCACCTACCGCGTGGACGTGGAGCAGGGGCTCGGCCTCGACGGCGAGCTCTTCGCCGAGGCCGTGCACAGGACGCTCAACGACAACCGCAGCTGGGCGCACAACGGTGCCCGCACCTTCGAGCGCATCCACTCCGGCCGGGTCGACTTCGTGATCACCCTCGCCGGCTCCAGGACCACCGCCGACTGGTGTGCCAAGTCCGGCCTGGACACCACCGAGCAGAACGTCTCCTGCGATTCCGCGGCCACCGAACGCGTGATGATCAACGCGTACCGGTGGGCCCGGGGTGCCGAGACCTACGGCGACGAGATCCACGCCTACCGACAGATGCTGATCAACCACGAGATCGGCCATCGCCTGGGCTACAACCACGTCACATGCGACAAGAACGGTGACCTGGCCCCGGTCATGCAGCAGCAGACCAAGTTCCTCGACCACAACGGGATCAGCTGCCGCCCCAACCCCTGGGCCTATCCCAAGGGCTGATCATCATCTGACCGCACACTGATGTCCTAGCGCCCCGAACGCGTCCCGCGCGGGAAAGTTACGCCCGTTCACCCCTTTTGGTGGCGTGATGGACAACCGTCCGTCGCGCCACCGCCTGTTCCGCATACGTTCGTCCCGCTGCGAGCCGCCGGGCCAACGGCGGCTCCCCACACGGGAGATCGGGGGTGCACACGTGCGCATCGGACTGCTTACGGAGGGTGGCTATCCGTACGTGGGCGGTGAGGGCGGGCTCTGGTGCGACCGCCTGGTGCACGGACTCGAGCAACACGAGTTCGACGTCTACGCGTTCAGCGGCGCCGAAGCCCAGGAGGACGCGGGCTGGGTCCCGCTGCCGCCCCAGGTCCGCAGGGTACGCACCGCGCCCCTGTGGGCGGCCGAGGACGACGGCGTGGTGTACGGCCGCCGCGCACGCCGACGCTTCGCCGAGCTCTACGGCGAACTGGCCGCCGCCCTCTGCGCCGCGCCGGACTCCACCACCCCCGAGGCGGACCGTTTCACCACCGCGCTCCACGGCCTCGCCGAACTCGCCCGCGACGAAGGCGGCCTGGTGGCCGCGCTCCGTTCCGAAACGGCCGTACGCGCCCTGGAGCGCGCCTGCCGTGCGCCCGGAACCCGGCGCGCCGCGCGCGAGGCCCGCGTCCCGGATCTGCTGGCCGTCGCCACGCACCTGGAGCGTGCCCTGCGCCCCCTCTCGCTCGACTGGTACGAGGAGGACGGGCTCGGCGCGGTGGACCTGTGCCACGCCGCCTCCGGAGGAGTGGCGGCCCTTCCGGGGCTGCTCGCCCACCACTTCTTCGACATCCCGCTCCTGCTCACCGAGTACGGCGTACGTCTGCGGACGCACTACCTGACCCGCCCGGACGCGCCACCCGCGGTCCGCTCCCTGCTCGCCGCCTTCCACGGCGGGCTCGCTGCGGAGACCTACCGCCGGGCCGCGTTCATCACGCCCGGCAACACACACGCCCGCCGCTGGCAGGAGCGCTGTGGCGCCGACCCGGCGAAGCTGCGCACGGTGTATCCGGGCATGGACGCCGCACCCTTCGCCGAGGTGGGGGAGTCCCCGAAGAGCGGGGACCCGCACACCCTCGTCTGGGTCGGCCGGGTGGAGCCCGCCAAGGACCTGGTCTCACTGCTGCACGCCTTCGCGGCGGTCCGCGAGGAGGAACCGAAGACCCGCCTGCGGATCATCGGTGGCCCGTCGGGCCCCGAGGGCGCCGGCTACCTCGGCCACTGCAAGACACTGGCAGCGCAGCTCTTCCCGGACGAGGCCGGGGACCCCCATGCGGCCGGCGACAACCCCGTGTCGTTCGAGGAGGTCGGCGGTCCCGGTCCGGGCGCCCTCGCCGACGCCTATGCCGGCGGGGCCGTGACCGTCCGCTCCAGCGTGGTCGAGGGCTTCCCGACAGAGCTGGTCGAGGCGATGTTCTGCGGGCGCGCGACGGTCTCCACGGATGCCGGCGCGGTCGTGGAGGCCATCGGCGGTACCGGGCTCGTCGTGCCACCGCGCAATCCGAGGGCACTGGCCGAGGCCTGTGTCGCCCTGCTGCGCGACCCCGAGCGCCGCATCCGCCTCGGCGCCGCCGCGCGCACCCGCGCGCTCGAGTTGTTCACCGTCGACCAGAACATCGCGGCCTTCCACGGCCTGTACCTGGAGATCGTCGCGCGGACCCCGGTCCGCCGCCTCGTCCTCGACGGCACCGGTGACCCGTTGCCCTTCGCAGCCCCCGCCGAGGCCCACGTTCCCGGACTCTGGACCGATCCGGCCCCCCGCGCCCTCCCCGCGTGGGCCATGGACGCCCCGGTACCCGCGACGGAGAGAGCCCGATGACCGACCTGGGCGAACTGAACCGCAGTGCTCCTCCCGGTGTGGCGGACCCCGTCAAGGCACTCCTGCACCGCCACCACGACCTGTGCCTGCGGGCGGTGGACCCCTTGGAGATCGCAGCGGGCCTCGAGGCCCACGGCATCACCGACCGAACCGCCGCCCGTTTCCGCCACCGCGACGTCTTCTCCCTGGCGGAGGAGCTCTACGCCCGGGTCCCCCGCGACAGTGACTGCCCGCGCTCCACCACACCCCGCGAGGAACCCCCCGGCAGGACGACCCGGACCCGACTCCTCTCCCTCCTCCCCCTCCTCCCCGGCGCCATGTGCGCGGCGGCGGTGACCGCCCTGCGCCACACCGAGGGCGAGACCCGCCTCTACGCGGCAGCCACCGGCATCCTCGCCACCGCCCTTGCCCTCCGCGCGGTACTGCGCCGGGGCCCGCTGAGCACCGCCCCCCACACACCCCACTCGGGCACCGCGTCCTGGACCTGCTGGCTGCTCATCGGCTACGCCTTCCTGGGCGACGGTCTGCTGCACACGGCGATCACCGGCGGCCCCGACGGCCTGCCCGACGGCACGGCCGAGGGACGCTGGCCGCTCACCGCCGCCCCGGTCCTGGCACTCGCCCTCGCCTGCGCGCCGGCGGCCTGGGCGGCCCACCTCTTCACCACCCGTGCCCGCCGTCGGCTCGATTCCAGCCGTGGCCTGGAGGACTTCGCCTCCTCCGTGCGCCCCGTGCTCCTGGCCACGTTCGGGCTGTTCCTGGTCGCACTGACAGCGCTGCTCACCGCGACGACCGCACTCCTCGACGAGTCCGTCGCCCTCACCGAGACGCTCGCCCTGGGTGCTCTGCTCTTCCTGGCCCGCCTCCTCACGATCCACGGCTTCACCCACGCGCCCAAGGTGATCCTCATGATCACGGCCACCACCCAGGCGACGGCCCTGGCCGCGGTCTTCGCCGCCCGCCTCCCCGGCTGTGCCGCCCTGTCCGCACCGGTGGAAGCCCTGACCGCCTGGAACCCCGCGGCGGTCCCCACCCTCACCTGCGGAGTGGCGGCCCTGACCCTGCTGTTCCACGCCTCCCGCACCCTCCCCCGCGCCTCGGCACACATCCCTGCGGAGCAAGCACGATGACCGGCCGCGGGGTCGGTGCGCGCAGCGAGCGGGCTGGCCAACCGGGAGCTCGCACGATGCCCTGCGCCGGCGTGGGCCGTGCAACCCGGTGCTTGCACGCTGCCCCGGTGTCGGCGGGCACACGGGGCGGGTCGCGCGGTCCGGCGCTCGCGGGGCGCCGTCGCGCCCACCCTTCCCCACTCCCGGCTTCGCACGAGCGGGGGAACTCCCGTCGCCCCGGCGGCACGGCCGCTCGTGGTGGCCGTGGCGTGGGGGGCGGGCGCGGCATGTCACCGCGCGCGGTGGTGCGGCTGTGGCTGTCCGCGCGAGGCGCGGCGAGCGCCGGCGCGCGCGGCACACGGCGTATTCGGCCGTGGGCCCGGCGGGGGCCGTGCGGCAGGAGCGTACGGCGTTGGGCTGCTACGGCGTCGGGCGGCAGCGGCTGCCCACGGCGGCGCGGGGACGGCGCGAGGACGGCCGCCCGTAGTGGTCGGCGCGCCCCGCGCCCCGCACCCCGCCCACGTGACCCATCGCGCGCCGGCCGGAGGCCAGACCGCCCCGACGCGGCGGCCCCGGCCCACCCGCCGGCCGAAGGCGCGGGGCCGGCCCTCACCGGAGGAGCGGCGTCGTCGCAGGCATACGACCCGCACATCCACCCGACCGAACGGCGCCGCAGACATCCGCACCGAACGGCACACCGCGAGCAGTACGACCCTCACCCGAAGGAGAACCCCACATGACCCCCCGTCCAGCAGCCCCGTGCCCTCCCGAAGGAGCGGCCCGATGAGAGTCCTGATGATCGGAGCCAACGGCCACATCGGCCGCTTCGTCGCCGACCGCCTCCTCGCCGACCCCGCGGTCCAGCTCACCGCCCTCGGCCGGGGAGATGACGCCGACGTCCGCTTCGACCTCGCCACCGGCAGCCCCGGCGCCCTCACCCGCTTCCTCGACGCCGTCCATCCCGGCGTAGTCGTCAACTGCGCGGGCGCCACACGAGGCGGCGCCCGCGAACTCACCCGTCACAACACCGTCGCCGTCGCCACCGTCTGCGAGGCCCTGCGCCGCAGCGGCTGCGGCGCGAGGCTCGTACAGCTCGGCTGCGGCTCGGAGTACGGTCCCAGCCAGCCCGGCTCCTCCACCGCGGAGGATGCCGTGCCCCGACCCGGCGGCCCGTACGGCGTCAGCAAACTCGCCGCCACCGAACTGGTCCTCGGTTCCGGCCTGGACGCCGTGGTGCTGCGGGTCTTCTCACCCGTGGGCCCCGGCACCCCCGCCGGTTCCCCCCTCGGCCGCCTCGCCGAGGCCATGCGGCGCGCCATGCAGTCCGGTGACGCCGAGCTCAAGCTCGGCGGCCTCGGCGTGCAGCGGGACTTCGTCGACGTCCGCGACGTCGCCCGGGCCGTCCACGCCGCCTCCCTGTCCGCCGCGCAGGGCGTCATCAACATCGGTTCGGGCCGCGCCGTCCGCCTCCGCGACGCCGCCGGAATCCTCGCCCGGGTGGCCGGCTACGGCGGTGTCCTCAACGAACTGGACAACCCGTCCGGTCTGCACCACGCCCTCACCCCCCACATGACCCACGCCGCTCACACCGGCCCTCACACGACGAACACCCCTCACCTCAGACCCACCATCGGCCACCCCCGCCCCGACCCCGACCACCACCCCGGCGCCGCCGCAGGCAACCCCGCCGCCTTCCCGTACCCCGACGGCTGCGGCACCTGGCAGCAGGCGGACGTGCGCACCGCCCGGGACCGACTCGGCTGGCGCCCCCGCATCAACCTCGAGGAGTCCCTGGCCGACATCTGGATGGAGGCGGCATGCCGTATCTGACCCGTGTCAGACCGGGCGCCGCGAGCACAGACGTCCGTACCGGCCTCGGCATCCCCGGATTCGCGCACCCGCTCCTCGCCGCCACCGAGTGGAACAGACTCGCCCGCCCGGGCACTCCCCTGCACTGGGTGGTGCTCAACGTGGCCGACGGACCCGGCGTCCGGCCCGATCCGCACTGTCTGGAAGCGGCCGGCCGCCTGCGCAACGCCGGAGTCCGCGTCCTCGGCCACCTCGACCTCGCCCACGGTCTCCGTTCCTTCGGGGAGGTGATTACCGACGCACACCTCTTCCTCGACTGGTACCAGGTGGACGGCTTCCTCCTGGACCGCTGCCCCGCCGACCGCGCCGCGTTCCCCGGCGTGCGGCGGACCGTCGGCACGCTCCGGGTGGTCGATGAGGACGCCCACATCGTCCTGGGCCACGGCACCCACCCCTACCCCGGATACGCGGAGCACGCCGACCAGCTGGTCACCTTCTCCGGCGGATGGAGCGACTACCGCTGGTCGCAGGTGGCCGAATGGACCGCCGACCATCCGCCGGAACGCTTCTGTCACTTCGTGCACGGAGTGCCCGGGCCGCACCTGGACGAAGCCCTGCGCATCGCCCGCTGGCAGGGCGCCGGGACGGTCTACTTCACCGATCACACCCCCCGCCGGCTCACCGGCCCCTGGGAGCCGCTGCCCGGCTACTGGGACGACATCGTCTCGCGTGTCGGAACGGGTGTCTCGGAATGAAAAAGGGCGTGGCAGTGTTAAGCGCAGAACAACCGTACTGATTGACCGACCAACGGAGTCCCCGTGTCGCTGCCACCCCTGGTCGAGCCGGCCCCCGAGCTCACCGTAGACGAGGTCCGCAGGTACTCCCGCCACCTGATCATCCCCGATGTGGGGATGGACGGGCAGAAGCGGCTGAAGAACGCCAAGGTGCTCTTTGTGGGCGCCGGCGGCCTGGGTTCCCCGGGGCTGATGTATATGGCCGCGGCGGGCGTGGGCACGCTCGGCATCGTGGAGTTCGACGAGGTCGACGAGTCGAACCTGCAGCGCCAGGTCATCCACAGCCAGTCCGACATCGGCCGTCCCAAGGCGGAATCCGCGCGGGACACGATCAAGGGCATCAACCCGTACGTGAACGTGGTCCTTCACGAGGAGCGGCTCGAGGCCGACAACGTGATGGGCATCTTCGCCCAGTACGACCTGATCGTGGACGGCACGGACAACTTCGCGACCCGCTACCTGGTCAACGACGCCTGCGTGCTGCTGAACAAGCCGTACGTGTGGGGTTCGATCTACCGATTCGACGGTCAGGCGTCCGTCTTCTGGTCCGAGCACGGCCCCTGCTACCGGTGCCTCTACCCGGAGCCCCCGCCCCCCGGCATGGTCCCCTCCTGCGCCGAGGGCGGCGTTCTGGGCGTGCTGTGCGCGTCCATCGGCTCGATCCAGGCCAACGAGGCCATCAAGCTGCTCGCCGGTATCGGTGAGCCCCTCCTCGGCCGCCTGATGATCTACGACGCCCTGGAGATGCAGTACCGCCAGGTCAAGGTCCGCAAGGACCCCGACTGCGCGATCTGCGGCGAGAACCCGACCGTCACCGAACTCATCGACTACGAGGCCTTCTGCGGCGTCGTGTCCGAGGAGGCCCAGGCGGCGGCGGCCGACTCCACGATCACTCCCAAGCAGCTCAAGGAGTGGATCGACGACGGCGAGAGCATCGAACTCATCGACGTCCGCGAGCCGAACGAGTTCGAGATCGTGTCCATCCCGGGCGCCCGCCTCATCCCCAAGAACGAGTTCCTCATGGGCAACGCCCTGGAGAGCCTGCCCCAGGACAAGAAGATCGTCTTGAACTGCAAGACGGGTGTCCGCAGTGCGGAAGTCCTCGCGGTCCTGAAGTCCGCGGGCTTCGCCGACGCCGTCCACGTGGGCGGCGGCGTGATCGGCTGGGTCAACCAGATCGAACCCGAGAAGCCGGTCTACTGAGCCACACCGGCCGAGGGGGGGGGGGGGGGGGGGAAGGGGGGGGGGGGGGGCCCCCCGCCCCCGCGGGCAGGACCCGCCGTTCTTTTTCC
>NZ_JBVIIM010000016.1:45219-182727 GCF_055569765.1 Streptomyces sp. NPDC031365
CCCCCCCCCCTCCCCTCCACCCCCCCCCCCCCCCCCCCTGCCCCCCCCCCCCCCCCCCCCCCCCCCCCCCCCCCCCGCCGTCGTCATGAGCAGACCTTGCCGTCCTTCGGCACGGTGCCGTTCAGCAGGTACGCGTTCACCGTGGAGTCGACGCAGTCGCTGCCACTGCCGTACGCCCCGTGGCCCTCGCCCTTCCAGGTGAGCATCACGCCGACGCCCTTGCCGAGCTCGTCCGCCATCTTCTGGGCGCCCTCGTAGGGTGTGGCCGGGTCGCCGGTGTTGCCCACGACCAGGATCGGGGCCGCACCGGGGGCGCTCACCTCCGGTGTGTCGAACTGACCGGGCACCGGCCAGTCGTGGCACCAGCCGGCCGTGTCCCAGCCGAGGAAGGCGCCGAACACGGGTGAGATCTCCTCGAACTCGGGCAGCAGCTTCTTCGTCTCCTCCATGGCCGGCCGCTGCTTGTCGTCCAGGCACGATATGACCCGCTGTGAGTGGGTCGTGGTTCCGTAGCGCCCCGAGGCGTCGCGTTCGTTGTAGCCGTCGGCCAGGGCCAGCAGTTCGGAACCGTCCCCCTCTTCCGCCGCCTCCAGCGCGCTGGTCAGCGCCGGCCAGCTGGTCTTGCTGTACAGCGGCAGGACGATGCCCGTCAGCGCCAGCGACTGTGTCAGCTCGCGTCCGGACGAGGACGTCGGCAAGGGCTCGGCGTCGATCCGGTCCAGCAGCTCCGCGATCTCCCGCGACCCCTGCCCGGGGTCCTGGCCGGTGGACTTCAGGTAGTTGTTGAGAGCCGTCTGGAAGCCACGCGCCTGGTTCTTGGCGTGCCCGACGGTGTCGGCGGTCGGGTCGACCACCGCGTCGAGCGTCAGCCGGCCCACCTTCTTGGGGAACAGGTGGGCGTAGACGCCGCCGAGTTCCGTGCCGTAGGAGATACCGAAGTAGTTCAGCTTGTCGTCGCCGAGGGACTGCCGGATACGGTCCATGTCGCGAGCGGTGTCGGTGGTCGACACATGGGCCATCAGATTCCCGGCGGCCTCCTGGCAGCCCTTGCCGAAGTCGGCGGCGTCCTCGAGGTACGTCCGCTCCTCGGCCGGGGTGTCCGGGGTGCCGTCCACCGACGACTCGGCGGCCTGGATGCCCTTGTCGTTGCGGCAGCGGACGCCCTCGCTGGCGGCCACTCCGCGGGGATCCCAGCTGACCAGGTCGTACCGCTCGTGCAGCTTGGCGACCGTGGGGGCGTAGGACGGCATCATGGAGACGCCCGAGCCGCCGGGGCCGCCGAAGTTGAACAGCAGGGAGCCCAGGCGGTCGTCTCCCGTGGCCCTGGCCCGGATGAGGGCCAGTGGGATGGTCGAGCCGTCCGGCTCCGACCAGTCCAGCGGCACCTGGAGTGTGGCGCACTGCCAGTCGCCGCCTGGTGCCGGCGCGTTCCCGGAGGCTTCGCAACGCCCCCAGTCGAGCGCCGTCCCGCCGCTCTTGCCGTCGTCGCGGCCGTTGCCGCCGTCCCCCGAGTCGTCGTCCGACGAGCCGGCGCCGCTGCAGCCGGCCGTCAGCAGCGCGGCGGCGACCGTCAGGGCCGTCCACCGTGTGAAACGGGTCATGTGCCGATTCCCCCCTCGCAGGCCGTCCGCACCGTGCCACGGATGGCGGTCGTGCCATGGTAGGCACATTCGCCGCCCGCCGCGGCGGCCTGTGGGTAACGCTCTGACCAGCGGATACGCGATATTCCTGCTTCCGGTCAGGAACAGACGGTTCCGTCCTTCGGCACCTTCCCGTCCAGCAGATAGCCGTGCACCGCGTCCTGCACGCACCGGTTCTCGCTGTTGTAGGCGCCGTGCCCCTGCCCCTCGTACGTCAACCCCACACCGACACCCTCGCCGAGAGCCCGCGCCATTGCGCGTGCCCCCTCGTACGGGGTGGCCGGATCGCCGGTGTTGCCGATCACCAGGATCGGTGCGGCACCGGGAGCGCTCACGTCCGGACGGTCCGCGGCACCCGGCACCGCCCAGTCCGTGCAGCTGATCATGCTCCATGCCAGATAGTCGCCGAACAGCTCGGACGCGGCCCGGAATCCGGGCAGGCTGCGCTCCACGTCCGCGGGGCCGTAGCGGGGCCTGTCGTCGGCGCAGTTGATGGCGACGTTGGCCGCGACGAGGTTGCTGTACTCGCCGTTCTCACTGCGCCCGTTCATCGCGTCGGACAGCAGCATCAGAATCGTGCCGTCACCGTCGTAGGCCTGCTCCAGACCATCGGTGAGGAACTCCCAGAACTCCTGCGAGTAGAGCGCCTGCGCGATCCCGTTGGTCGCCATGGTCTGGGTCAGTTCCCGTGGGAAGATCCCCGGGACGGGCGTGCTGTCGAGGTCTTCCAGGAGCCCCGCGACACGGTCCTTCACGTCTTGGGCGCTGTCGCCGACGGGGCATTCCTCGACCTGGGAGACACAGTCCTCGGCGTAGTTGTCGAGCGCGAGCTGGAAACCGCGGGCCTGTCCGAGCGCGCCCTGTTCCGCGGTCTCGGTGGGGTCGACGACCGCGTCGAACACCGCACGGCCCACCCTCCCGGGGAACAGGTGGGCGTAGACGCCGCCGAGTTCGGTGCCGTAGGAGATGCCGAAGTAGTGCAGACGCTCGTCGCCCAGGACCTGGCGCATCAAGTTCAGGTCACGGGCCGCGTCCGTGGTGCGCACATGCGGCACGATCCGCCCGGAGTTCTCCTCGCAGTCGGCGTTGAACTCCTTGGTGCTGTCCAGGAGTTCCCTGCGCTCCGCGCCGTCGTCGGGGGTGGCGTCCTGCTGGAGGCGGGTGTCGAGCCGCTGGTCGTTCTGACAGATCACGGGTGCGCTGCGGCCGACCCCGCGGGGATCGAAGCTCACCAGGTCGTAACGGGCGCGCAGGGCCGCGTAGTCCTCGCCGAAGGCGGGCAGCGTGGTGACGCCGGAACCGCCCGGGCCACCGAAGTTGAAGATCAGGGAGCCGATGCGCTCGCTGTCGGCGCCGCTCGACCGGGCCCGGATCAGCGCGAGGCCGATGGTGTCGCCCTCGGGATCGCCCCAGTCCAGCGGAGCCTTCATGGTGGTGCAGCTCCACTCGCCCCGGGCACCGGGCAGAGGGGAGGGGGGCGGGCCTCCGCCCTGCGCCTCGGACGGGGCCGGGCAGTCCTTCCAGTCGAGCTCCTGCCGTGTCAGGTCCTCGTCCCTGTCGTCCTCGCCGCAGCCCGCCAGCAGTGCGGGCAGCAGGACGGCGCAGGCGGTCAGGGCAGCGGCACGCAGACGGTAGGGGTGGGGCATGCTCCCATCCTGCGGTCGCCGGGGACGGGACGCGCGGGACACGAGCCGTACGAGGTAAGGGCCCCGCACCTCACGAGGAGGCCCGTCTACAGGGCCGCCTTGCGCGTGAGGTGGTTGAAGGCGAGCCAGCCCGGCAGCACGGGCAGCCACAACGTCAGCAGCCGGAAGAGCAGCACCGCCGGTGCGGCGACCTCCTTGGGGAGCCCGACGGCGATCAGGCCGACCGTCAGGGTCGCCTCCACCGCGCCCACACCGCCGGGCGTCGGAGCCGCCGACCCCAGCGCATTGCCCGCGAGGAAGACGACGGCGACGCCGGCGAGGCTGACCGAGGTCGTCTCGTCGCCGAATGCCCTGATGGACGCGTCCAGACACATCACGAAGCACGCCGTCAGCAGCAGCATGCCGCCGATGCCGGTGATCAGTTTCTGCGGGCGCTGCAGCACATCGAGCATGCGCGGAACGACACCCGCGAACAGCGACCGCACGCGCGTGACGACGAACTTCCGCAGGAACGGCACCGACGTCACCACCAGCACCAGCACCGCCACCGTGAGCAGGCCGCCGATCACCGTGCGGGACGGCGAGAGGGAGGGGGTCTTCTCGGTACCGGTCAGATAGCCGAAGGCCAGCAGCATCAGGATGTGGCAGCCGAGCCCGAAGAGCTGCGACGCGCCGACGCTCGCCACCGCGAGCCCCGGCCGTACCCCGGCACGCTGGAGGAAGCGCGTGTTCAGGGCGACACCGCCCACCGCCGGCGGGGCGACGATCTTCACGAACGAGCCGGCGACCTGCGCCGCAACCGTCCGCAGGAACGGCACCCGCTCCGGCACGAACCCGAGCAGGGCCATGGCCGCCGCGAAATAGCTGGCCGCCGAGAACAGCACGGCCGCGGCCACCCAGCCCCACTCCGCGTTGGCGATCAGCGGGCCGAACTCGATGTGGGTGAGCTGCGTGAGCAGGAAGTACGCGCCGATCGCGCCGGCGATGAGACTGATCAGCGTCCGCGGGCGTACCCGCTCCAGGCGGGCCGGCTCGACCGGGGCCTGTGGCCGGATCCGCAGCACCTCGTGCCGGATCTGGGTGAGCAGATCCTCCTCGCGTACCTCCTCCAGCGCTTCGTCGATGGCCCGCTTCTCGGCGCGCTGCTCCGCGCGTACGGCCTTCTTGCCGGGCCTGTCGGGCAGGATCTGTTCGGCGTCGTGGGCGCCGTGCTCCGCGCGGGCCGGCCTGGTCTGCCGGGAGGCCTCCAGCACCGCCTCCCGGTTTCGCTCGGCCCGTTCCCGCGCCAGCTTCCGCAGGGTCCCGCGCGTGGAGCGGCTCAACGCGATGGGCTGCAGCATCGGCAGACAGTCCGCCACGGTGTCGGGGCCGAGGACGCTCAGCGCGGAGGCCACCGCGCGTTCGGCGCCCACCCTGAGACCCAGTGTCACCAGCAGCTGGGAGATGTCCATGCGCAGCAGCAGATCGCCGGCCGCGATCTCGCCGCCGCGCAGATCGGTGAGGATCACCGTGCCGGAACGATCCACCAGGATGGCGTCGCCCACCAGCCTGCGGTGCGCGATACGGCGGGACTGCAGAGCCTGAACCTGGTGCCAGGTGTCGTACAGCAGATCGTCGGTGATCTCCTCGTCCGGCAGCGAGTCGAGGGTGCGCCCACCGCTGTGCTCGTAGACGAGCATCACCGCGTCGGGACCGAGTTCGGACATCGCGATCAGCTTGGGGGCGTTGGCGCCGGCCGCGATGGCCGCGTACGCCAGCAGCGCCTCCTGCTCCAGCGCCTGGCGCAGTGACTGCAGGCTGCTGCGGGTGGCGAAGCCGCGCAGGGCCAGATTGCGCCACGCGCGGTAGAAGAAGCCCTGCGCCTGCTGCTCACGGTCGACCACCGTGACGTCCAGCGGCGGACCCTCCTCCAGGGTGACGAAGTACCGGCGCCCGCGGTCACCCGCCTCGGAGGCGTCCGGTGCCTCTTCGCGCGAGGCGGTCACGGGACGGAAGCCGACGGTGCGCAGGCCCGCCATCAGGGTGCGTCCGGTGGGGCGCACATTGGGCGAGCCCACCGCGTAGAGGGTGCCGTAGGCGACGGTCCAGCCGATCAGCACCGTGAGGATGATCGAGAACGGGGTCGTGTACCCGGTGACGAGCATCGAGAAGGCGTCGAGGAGCAGCACGACCCACAGCACCGCGCGCCACCGGGGTCGGCGGGACATGCCGACGGCCGTCATGTAGGCGATGACCGGCGCGAGGTAACCGTGCACCGGGTCGGTGAGGGCGTGGA
Organism: Streptomyces sp. NPDC031365; assembly: GCF_055569765.1. Lineage (NCBI taxonomy): Bacteria > Bacillati > Actinomycetota > Actinomycetes > Kitasatosporales > Streptomycetaceae > Streptomyces > Streptomyces sp. NPDC031365. The sequence continues at coordinate 50,781 of NZ_JBVIIM010000016.1, forward strand.
TGTCACCGGGGGAGGGCTGGGTGAGTGCCTCCTGGATCGAGCCCGGGGCGGCACGGGCCACCCAGAGGTCGGTGGCGAGTGTCACACCGTGTGCGAGGACGGCGGCGAGCACGCCGTCGGCGATCCGCAACCCGTCCCGTTTGATCAGCCGTTCGATGGCGAAGGCGACCGGTACCAGGAGGATCGCGATGCTCGAGGCCAGGCCCGCGATCTTGATGAGCAGGTCGGGCGCCTGACCGGTGCCCTTGTTGATGTCCTGTTCCAGCCCCGAGGTGGTGCCGTGCGCGAACGCGGCGATCGCCAGCAGCACCACGATGGCGAGGACACCGCCCAGGAGCCGCATGAGATCGGACGGGCGGTGCACTCGGGCGGGGAGCAGCGGTTCGTCGCCCTCCACCTCGTCGATGTGCGTGGTGTCCGGGTCGGTGGGACCGGGGCCCGCGGTGTCCGGGCGCGACGAGGCGTCAGGGGTGCCCTCCGTGTCCTCGGGGTGCGCACCCTGCTGCTTCATCATCTCTTCTCGATCTCGTATCACCGGTCACCGCCCGCACGATGGTGGCATGCCGTATCGGCACAAGCGGGCATCAGGGTCCGAAAGCGGGGCGGCACAGTCTGCCCGAAGCACTGCTCCGGGGCGAGTCGTACGCACACGCGTGAGCGCGTCGCGTTGTCGGTGGGGTGGGGCAGGATGGGTGGGATGAGTCAGGAGAGCCTTCCGTCCGACGGCGGCCCGGCGGACCCGGACGCCCTGCCCGAGTACGCCGAGCGGGTCCTCGAGGTGGCCGAACTGATCCCTCCGGGTCGTGTCATGACGTATGGGGATGTGGCCGAGTGGCTGGCGGAGGGCGGCCCCCGGCAGGTGGGGCGTGTGATGGCCCTGTACGGGGGAGCGGTGCCGTGGTGGCGCGTCGTCCGCGCGGACGGTGTGCTGCTGCCGGGCCACGAGCCGAGGGCCCTTGGCCACTACCGCGCGGAGGGCACACCCCTGAAGGAAGCGAGCCGGGCCGCTCAGGACCATGTGCCGCGGCTCGACATGAGACGCGCGCGATGGGACGGCGGCGGGCACCCCGAGGGTCACACCTGACAGCTTCCGCCATCGCGCCCGCCGCCGTGTGACCCGTGATCCGCCAGGGGCAGACGGGGCATATCCGTGGCATGACGTACGTTCGTGAGGCGAGGGACATGTGCGCCGTGAGTGCCGGGAGGGAAGAAGCGGACAGTCGGCTTCCGCGGTTCTCCCCGGCGTAGCGTCGGCAGCGCGTGTCCCCGTCATCCGCCCACCGCCCCGCACGCGCGGCGAACGGCCCCACAGCAAACCCACCAGGACCGGCGAACCACGTGAGCTCCTCCTCCACCACCAGCGGCCTGTCGCACCCCCCGGTGCGGCGGGGAAACCGTGGTGCTTATCGACTGGTGCGTACCCCGCCGGCTCGCGTGAATCCCCCTCGACTGGACGCCGCACAGCGCTCCGTGGTTGAGCACGGAACCGGTCCGCTGCTCGTTCTCGCGGGTCCGGGTACCGGGAAGACCACCACGCTCGTCGAGTCCGTGGCCACGCGGATCGCCCGCGGCCAGGACCCCGAGCGCATCCTGGTGCTGACGTTCAGCCGCAAGGCGGCCGTCGAACTGCGCGACCGCATGGCCCTGCGCATCGGGGCCGCCCACGCGCCGCAGGCGACCACCTTCCACTCCTTCTGCTACGCCCTGGTCCGCGCCCACCAGGACAGCGACCTCTTCGTGGAGCCGCTGCGGCTGCTGTCGGGCCCCGAGCAGGACGTCACCGTCCGTGAACTGCTCGCCGGCCAGGTGGACCTGGAGCGGCTCGGGCTGGCACACGTGCGCTGGCCGGACGAACTGCGCGCCTGCCTGACCACCCGCGGTTTCGCCGACGAGGTCCGCGCGGTCCTCGCCCGCAGCCGCGAACTGGGCCTCGGCCCCGGCGCCCTGGACGCCTTCGCCCGCCGCATCGGACGCCCGGACTGGCGCGCCGCCTCCGCCTTCCTCGCCGAGTACCTCGACGTCCTCGACCTGCAAGGAGTCCTCGACTACGCCGAACTCGTCCACCGCGCGGTGCTCCTCGCCCACCGTCCGGAGACCGCCCGGCAGCTTGCCGCGCGGTACGACGCCGTCTACGTCGACGAGTACCAGGACACCGACCCCGCCCAGGTGCGGCTGCTGCACGCCCTGGCCGGCGGACGCACCCTCGTCGCCTTCGGCGACCCCGACCAGTCGATCTACGCCTTCCGGGGCGCGGACGTGGGCGGCATCCTGGAGTTCCCCCACGCGTTCCCCCGCGCGGACGGCCGCCCGGCCCCGGTCGAGGTGCTGCGCACCTCCCGGCGCTCCGGCGCCGCCCTGTTGGAGGCCACCCGGCTGGTGACCCGGCGCATGCCGCTGCCCCGGCTCCCCGCCGACAAGGTCCGCGCCCACCGGGAGCTGGTACCGCCGCGGGACGGCGGCCGGGTCGAGGTCTACACGTACCCGACGTCCGGCACCGAGCTGGACAACATCGCGGACATCCTGCGCAGGGCACACCTGGAGGACCAGGTCCCCTGGGGAGACATGGCCGTCCTGGTGCGGGCCGGATCCCGCACCCTGCCCATGGTCCGCCGCGCGCTCACGTCGGCGGGCGTCCCCGTGGACGTCGACGGCAACGACCTGCCCCTGCGCCACGAACCCGCCGTGGCCCCGCTGCTGACGGCCCTGCGCGCGGTGGCGACCGCCGAGGCGGGCGAGCGGGAAGACGCCGGAACCGACTCCGACGCCGACGCCGACGCCGACGCGTGCTGGCTCGACACCGAGACCGCTCTCACACTCCTCACCTCCCCCCTCGCCGGCATGGACGCCGCCGATCTGCGCCGCCTCGGACGGGCCCTGCGCGAAGAGGAGCGGGCCGCGGGCAATCCGCTGCCACCACCCTCGGACGAGCTGCTCGCGCGTGCGCTGGCCGAGCCGGAACGGCTCGCCGTGCACGATCCCGTCTGTGCGCGGGGCGCCCAGCGGCTCGGCTCCCTGCTGCGCCGGGCCCGTGAGGGGCTGGCGGCCGGCGGTACGGCCGAAGAGGCCCTGTGGGCCCTGTGGGACGGCACGCCGTGGCCCCAGCGCCTGGAGCGTTCCGCCCGGCGCGGCGGCGCGGCCGGCCGCAACGCCGACCGGGACCTCGACGCCGTGTGCGCCCTGTTCGCGACCGCCGCCCGCGCGGAGGAGCGCACCGGTGGCCGGGGCGCCCTGAACTTCCTCGAGGGGATCGAGGCCGAGGACATCGCCGCCGACACCCTCACGCGGCGTGCCGTCCGTCCCGACGCCGTACGTCTGATGACCGCGCACCGCTCCAAGGGCCTGGAGTGGCGCCTCGTCGTCGTCGCCGGTGTCCAGGAGGGCCTGTGGCCGGACCTGCGCCGCCGCGGCTCCCTCCTGGAGGCCGACCGCATCGGCCGCGACGGACTCGCCGAACCCCTCACTCCCGGAGCGCTCCTCGCCGAGGAACGCCGTCTGTTCTACGTTGCCGCCACCCGCGCGCGCGAGCGTCTCGTCGTGACGGCCGTGAAGGCCCCCGCCGACGACGGCGACCAGCCCTCCCGCTTCCTGACCGAGCTCGGCGTCGAGCCCAGGGATGTCACCGGGCGACCCCGCCGCCCTCTGTCCGTCGCCGCACTCGTCGCGGAACTGCGCGCCACGACGGTCGACCCCCGGGTCTCGGACACCCTCCGGCAGGCCGCCGCCGGACGGCTGGCCCGGCTGGCCGCGCTCGCCGACGAGGAAGGGCGCCCACTGGTGCCGTCCGCGCACCCGTACCGCTGGTGGGGCATGTTCGAACCCACCGAGAGCAAGGTGCCGCTGCGGAGCCGCGACCAGCCGGTCGTGCTTTCCGGCAGCGCCCTCGACCAGCTGGCCAACACCTGCGCCCTGCAGTGGTTCCTGGGCCGTGAGGTGAAGGCCGACGCACCCGCGACCGCCGCCCAGGGATTCGGCAATGTGGTCCACGTCCTGGCCGACGAGGTGGCCTCCGGGCACACCCCGGCCGATCTCGCCGTCCTCATGGAGCGCCTCGACTCCGTGTGGAACGCGCTCGCCTTCGACGCGCCGTGGAAGTCGGCGCAGGAGAAGGAGAACGCGCGCGTGGCGCTCGAACGCTTCCTGAGGTGGCACGTCATGGACCGCACCGGACGCACCCCGGTGGCCAGCGAGCACGACTTCGACGTCACCCTCGAAGCGGGCGACTACCAGGTGCGCATCCGCGGCCAGATGGACCGCGTCGAAGCCGACGGCGAGGGACGCGCGTACGTCGTCGACTTCAAGACGGGAAAACGGACGCCCAGCACCAAGGAGGTGGAGCGCCACCCCCAGCTCGCCGTCTACCAGCTCGCCGTCGGTGAGGGCGCCGTCGACGAGGTCTTCGACGGGACGCGCCCCGAACCGGGTGGTGCCGAGCTCGTCCAGCTTCGCCAGGGAGCCGCCAAACGGGACGGGGGCGAGACCCTGCCCAAGGTGCAGGCCCAGGAGCCGCCGGAAGGGGAGTGGGTCGGCGATCTGCTGGCCACGGCCGCCGGCAAGGTCCTCGACGAACGGTTCACCCCGACCGCGGGCCAGCACTGCGCCCACTGCGCGTTCCGTGCCTCGTGCAGCGCCCGGCCCGAGGGGCGCCACGTCGTCGACTGACCGGCGTGACGCATCGCACCACCCTCTCCGACCTGCGATTCTGCGCTCCCGGAGGGCCCGGTCGGCTTCCGGTGTCAGTGTCCGCCGCTAGATTCTCCGTGTGCCCGCCCCTCTCACCGATCCCGATCAGCTCAAGGAGCTCCTCGGTATCCCCTTCACCCCGGAGCAGACGGCCTGCATCACCGCGCCGCCCGCCCCGCAGGTGATCGTGGCCGGAGCCGGATCGGGCAAGACGACGGTGATGGCGGCCCGCGTGGTGTGGCTGGTCGGCACCGGCCAGGTCGCACCCGAAGAGGTGCTCGGCCTCACCTTCACCAACAAGGCCGCCGGTGAGCTCGCCGAACGCGTCCGCAAGGCGCTGATCAAGGCCGGCGTCACCGACCCCGATGCCATCGACCCGGACAACCCCCCGGGCGAGCCGGTGATCTCCACATACCACGCCTTCGCGGGCCGTCTGCTGACCGACCACGGACTGCGCATCGGTCTCGAACCGACCTCCCGGCTGCTCGCCGACGCCACCCGCTACCAGCTCGCCGCGCGCGTCCTGCGCGAGGCCCCCGGTCCCTACCCGGCGCTCACCCGCTCCTTCCCCGACCTGGTCGGCGACCTCCTCACCCTCGACGGGGAGCTCGCCGAGCACCTCGTACGGCCCGAGGACCTGCGCGCCCACGACGCCGAACTGCTGAGCACCCTGCAGAGCACCGAACTCACCAACGCCGACCTGCGCAAGGTCCCCGAGGCCGCTGCCGCGCGGCGCGAGCTGGCCGAGCTGGTGCTGCGCTACCGGGCCGCCAAGCGGGAACGTGATCTGCTCGACTTCGGAGACCAGATCGCCCTGTCCGCGCGGCTCGCCGCCGTCCCCGAGGTGGGCCGCATCCTGCGTGACGAGTTCCGCGTGGTCCTCCTCGACGAGTACCAGGACACCTCGGTCGCCCAGCGCGTCCTGCTGGCCGGACTGTTCGGCGGCGGCACCGGCCACCCGGTGACCGCGGTCGGCGACCCCTGCCAGGCCATCTACGGCTGGCGCGGCGCATCCGTCGCCAACCTCGACGACTTCCCCGAACACTTCGCCCACGCCGGCGGCCGGCCCGCCACCCGCCAGTCGCTCAGCGAGAACCGCCGCAGCGGAGGCCGACTGCTGGACCTCGCCAACGGGCTCGCCGGCCCCCTGCGCGCCATGCACGCGGGAGTGGAGGCCCTTCGCCCGGCCCCGGGCGCCGAACGCGACGGCACCGTCCGCTGCGCCCTGCTGCCCACCCACGCCGACGAGATCGGCTGGATCGCCGATTCCATCGCCCACCTCGTGAACACCGGGAAGGCACCGGGCGAGATCGCCGTACTGTGCCGCACGGCGACGGACTTCGCCGAGATCCAGGGCGCCCTGGTGGCCCGGGACCTCCCCGTCGAGGTGGTCGGCCTCTCCGGGCTGCTGCACCTGCCCGAGATCGCCGACCTGGTCGCCGTCTGCGAGGTCCTCCAGGACCCGGGCGCCAACGCCTCCCTCGTACGGCTGCTGACCGGCCCCCGCTGGCGCATCGGCCCCCGCGACCTCGCCCTGCTGGGGCGGCGCGCACGACGGCTCGTCTCCCACGCGCGCGTGGACGGTGACGACGACCCCGACCGGCGGCTCGCCGAAGCCGTCGAAGGCGTCGACCCGGCCGAGGTGATCTCCCTCGCCGACGCCCTCGACACGTTCCTGGAGACACCGCTGGACGGCCGCGGGGACGACGACGGCCTGCCCTTCTCACCGGACGCCCGCGTACGCTTCGCCCGCCTGGCCGCCGAACTGCGCGACCTGCGCCGCTCCCTCGCCGACCCCCTCATGGACGTCCTGCACCGCGTCCTCGCTGTCACCGGCCTCGAGGTCGAACTCTCCGCGTCCCCGCACGCCCTGGCAGCCCGCCGACGCGAAACCCTCTCCAACTTCCTCGACATCGCCGCGTCCTTCGCCGCCGGCGACGGTGAGGCCACCCTGCTCGCCTTCCTCGGCTTTCTGCGTACCGCCGCCCAGTACGAGAAGGGCCTCGACAACGCGCTGCCCGGCGGCGAGAACACCGTCAAGGTGCTCACCGCCCACAAGTCCAAGGGCCTCGAATGGGACGTCGTGGCCGTCCCCGGACTGGTCACCGGCACCTTTCCCAGCAGTCAGGGCCGCGAGAAGTGGACCGCGCAGGGCAGGGTGCTGCCGCACGCACTGCGCGGCGACGCCGACACCCTGCCCGACGTGCTGAGCTGGGACTCCCGCGGTCTGAAGGCCTTCCACGAGGCCATGAAGGACCACCAGCACACCGAGGAGCTCCGCCTCGGCTACGTCACCTTCACACGCCCGCGCTCCCTGCTGCTCGGCTCCGGTCACTGGTGGGGCCCCAGCCAGAAGAAGCCCCGTGGCCCCTCCCCGTTCCTGTACGCCCTCCACGAGCACTGCGCCGCCGGGTACGGCGAGATCGAGGCGTGGGCGGACGAGCCCGCCGAGGGCGAGGAGAACCCCGCCCTGCACCGGGCCGGCGGCGATCAGGTGTGGCCCCTGCCGCTGGACGCCGACGCCCTCGCCCGGCGCCGCGCGGCCGCCGAGACCGTCCTCGCCCACCTGGACGCCCTTGCCGTCCACCCGGACGGTCCCGCCACGGCCGTCCACGACCCCGGCACCTACGACGACCCGGACTGGCCGCCGCCACCGGACGAGGAGGACTCCTTCCCCGAGGGGGAGCCCTTCGCCGAGGGGGAGCCCTTCACTGACGGAGAGCCCTTCGCCGAGGGGGAGCCCTTCACCGCGACCGACCCGGACGACTGGGACTCCTGGACCGCCGACCGCCCCACCGTCCCGCACCAGGCGACAGCCCCTGAAGCCACCCCACGCCCCCGCGCGGAGCGGCGTCGGCCCGCCCACGCACCGGGAGAACCCCGGCTCACCCCGGAGGAGGCCCGCGCCGTCGCCTCCTGGGACCGCGACCTCGACGCCCTCACGGGAGAGCTGCTGCGCACCCGCGCCGCCGTGACCGAAGTCCCGCTGCCCGCCTCGCTGACCGCCTCCCAACTGCTCCGCCTCGCCGAGGACCCGGACGCCTTCGCCCAGGAGCTGGCCCGCCCCATGCCCCGTCCGCCCCAGCCCGCCGCCCGCCGAGGCACCCGCTTCCACGCCTGGGTCGAGGCACGCTTCGAAGCACTGACGCTGCCCATGCTCGACCCGGAGGAGTTGCCCGGCAGCGACGCCGAGATCGATGACGAGCGCGACCTGGAGGCCCTCAAGGAGGCCTTCGAACGCACCGAGTACGCCCACCGGACGCCCCACCGCGTGGAGGCGCCCTTCCAGCTGACGATCGCCGGCCGCGTCGTCCGCGGCCGCATCGACGCCGTCTACAAGGAAGAGGGCGAGGACGGAACGACGTACGAGATCGTCGACTGGAAAACCGGCCGGGGCCGCACCGCCGACCCGCTCCAGCTCGCCGTCTACCGGCTCGCCTGGGCCGAACAGCACGCCATCGAGGTGGAACACGTCACAGCCGCGTTCCTCTACGTACGCACCGGCGAGATCGTCCGGCCCGGCGTACTGCCCGGCCGCGCGGAGCTGGAGCGACTGCTGCTCGAGGAACCGCCCGGTGATATACCGCACTCCGAGGACACCCCTGCGGGCCGATAGGCTCGAGACCATGAGCCAGCCCGTTGACAGTGCCGTCAGCGCCGTCCGTACCTACATCGAGCAGCACCGCGCCGCCTTCCTCGACGACCTCGCGGAATGGCTGCGCATCCCGTCCGTCTCGGCCCAGCCCGACCACGCGCCCGACGTGCGCGACAGCGCCGACTGGCTCGCCGCGAAGCTCAAGGAGACCGGTTTCCCCACCGCCGAGGTCTGGCACACCCCCGGCGCCCCGGCCGTCTACGCCGAGTGGCCCTCCGCCGACCCGGAGGCACTCACCGTGCTGGTCTACGGCCACCACGACGTACAGCCCGCCGCCCGCGAGGACGGCTGGGACAGCGAACCCTTCGAACCCGTCGTCCGCGACAACCGCCTCTACGCGCGCGGTGCCGCCGATGACAAGGGCCAGGTCTTCTTCCACACCCTCGGCGTCCGCGCCCACCTCGCCGCGACCGGCCGCACCACCCCGGCCGTCCATCTGAAGCTGCTGATCGAGGGCGAGGAGGAATCCGGATCCCCGCACTTCCGTGAGCTCGTCGAACAGCACGCGGACCGGCTCACCGCCGACGTCGTGATCGTCTCCGACACCGGAATGTGGTCCGAGGACACCCCGACGGTGTGCACCGGCATGCGCGGCCTCGCCGAGTGCGAGATCCGGCTGTACGGCCCCGACCAGGACATCCACTCCGGCTCCTTCGGTGGCGCCGTCCCCAACCCGGCCACCGCCGCCGCCCGCCTGGTGGCCGCCCTGCACGACGAACACGCGCGCGTGGCGGTCCCCGGCTTCTACGACGGCGTCGTCGAGCTCACCGACCGGGAACGCGAACTCTTCGCCGCGCTGCCCTTCGACGAAGGGGAGTGGCTGCGCACCGCCACGTCGCACGGAACCCGGGGCGAAGCCGGATACAGCACCCTGGAGCGCGTCTGGGCACGCCCCACGGCCGAGGTCAACGGCATCGGCGGCGGCTACCAGGGCCCCGGCAGCAAGACGGTCATCCCGTCCTCCGCCATGGTGAAACTCTCCTTCCGACTGGTCGCGGGACAGGACCCGGAACACGTGATGAACGCCGTCCGCGCCTGGGTGCCCGGACAGCTCCCCGACGGCATCCGCCACGAAATCTCCTTCAGCCCCGCCACCCGCCCCTGCCTGACCCCGCTGGACCACCCCGCCCTGCGTTCCCTGGTCCGCGCGATGGGCCGCGCCTTCGGCACACCCGTCCTGTTCACGCGCGAGGGAGGCTCCGGGCCTGCCGCGGACCTTCAGGACGTCCTCGGCGTACCGGTGCTCTTCCTCGGCATCTCCGTCCCGTCCGACGGCTGGCACGCCCCGAACGAGAAGGTCGAGCTGGACCTGCTGCTCAAGGGCGTCGAGACCAGCGCATACCTGTGGGGCGACCTCGCCGAGCACTGGCGGCACGCCCCCTGACCTCCCACGCCGTCCGAACCCGACGCCCGCGCGGGGCACACGGGAGCGGCCCGCCGCCACCGCGCGGCGCCGGACCCGGCTCCTGCCGCGCGTCCCGCCGAACCGCCCGCCGACCCAATCCGTTCCACCGGGGGAGTTGGAAGCACCCGTGACCACTTGGACCGACCACACCGCCGACCGCCCCGTCTCCCTCACCGCCCCGAGCGGCATCGACCGCGCCGCCCACTACCGGCTCGACGAGGCATGGCTCGCGGCGGCCTGGAGCCACCCCTCGACCCGCTGCTTCGTGGTCTCCGGCGGCCAGGTCCTCATCGACGAGACGGCGGACGGACGTACCGAACTCGTCATGACCCCGTCCTTCGAGGCCCCGCTCACCGAGGCACACCGCTACTTCCTGGGCATCGACGAGGACGGCGTCAGCTACTTCGCCCTCCAGAAGGACTCCCTGCCCGGTCGCATGGACGAGTCCGCCCGCCCGGCAGGCCTGCGCGAGGCAGGGCTGCTCCTGCCGCCGCGTGAGGCGGGCCTGATGGTGCACGCGGTCGCCCTGGAGAACTGGCAGCGGCTGCACCGCTTCTGCTCCCGCTGCGGCGAGCGCACCGTCATCGCCGCCGCCGGCCACATCCGCCGCTGCCCCGCCTGCGGTGCCGAGCACTACCCGCGCACCGACCCCGCGGTGATCATGGCCGTCGTCGACGAGCACGACCGCATCCTCCTCGGCCGCCAGGTCCACTGGCCCGAGGGCCGCTTCTCCACGCTCGCCGGATTCGTCGAGCCCGGTGAGTCCATCGAGCAGTCGGTACGCCGAGAGGTCCACGAGGAGGTGGGCATCGCCGTCGGCGAGGTCGAATACATCGCCAGCCAGCCCTGGCCCTTCCCCTCCAGCCTCATGCTGGGCTTCACCGCCCGCGCCACCACGACCGGGATCAACGTGGACGGCGACGAGATCCACGAGGCCCGCTGGTTCTCCCGCGACGAGCTCGGCGCCGCCTTCGAGTCCGGCGAGGTGCTCCCGCCGTACGGCATCTCGATCGCGGCCCGCCTGATCGAGCGCTGGTACGGCAAGGCCCTGCCGGCCCGCAACGCCTTCTGAACCGGGACACGAAGAAGCGGGGTGGCCCCCTCAAGAGAGGAGGCCACCCCGCTTCGTGTGAACCGCTCAGACGCCGACCTTCTGCTTCACCTGCGCCAGCGACGGGTTGGTGAGCGTCGAACCGTCAGCGAAGAGGACAGTCGGGACTGTCTGATTTCCGCCATTCGCCTTCTCCACGAAGGCCGCGGACTCAGGGTCGTGTTCGATGTTGATCTCGGTGTACGCGATGCCCTCGCGGTCCATCTGGCTCTTCAGCCGACGGCAGTAGCCGCACCACGTGGTGCTGTACATCGTCACAGTGCCCTGCATGCCTCTCGCGCTCCTTCGGCGGCGGGGAAGTTCTTGTCGTGGGGGGAACGTACTTGAAAACGCAGGCATTCCCGCGTGACGTCTGCCGCATTGGTACGACTGCGAGACCCTCCCTGTGGACAACCGGCTCACCTGTCTCCGGCGACCTGGCAGCATGGCTGTGTGACAGCAGCAACGCACTCCACCCTCTTCCCGCAGGTACCGGACTCGGCCGACGCGGTGCTCGAAGGGCTCGATCCAGAGCAGCGGGCCGTGGCCACCGCTCTGCACGGTCCTGTGTGTGTGCTGGCGGGCGCGGGTACCGGCAAGACCCGGGCGATCACCCACCGGATCGCCTACGGGGTGCGCGCCGGGATCCTCCAGCCCTCCAGCGTGCTCGCCGTCACCTTCACCAACCGGGCCGCCGGGGAGATGCGCGGCCGGCTGCGCCAGCTCGGTGCGGTCGGTGTCCAGGCCCGCACCTTCCACTCCGCGGCGCTGCGCCAGCTCCAGTACTTCTGGCCGAAAGCGATCGGTGGTTCCCTGCCCCGGCTCGTCGACCGCAAGATCCAGCTGGTCGCCGACGCGGCCGCCGCCTGCCGTATCCGGCTCGACCGGGGCGAGCTGCGGGACGTCACCGGCGAGATCGAGTGGTCCAAGGTCACCCAGACCGTCCCGGCGGACTACGCGGCCGCCGCCGCGAAGGCCGGCCGGGAGACACCCCGCGACCCCGCCGAGGTCGCCCAGCTCTACTCCGCCTACGAGGATCTCAAGCGTGAGCGCGTCGTCATCGACTTCGAGGACGTGCTGCTGCTGACGGTCGCCGTCCTGCAGGACCGGCACGACATCGCCGACCAGGTCCGCACCCAGTACCAGCACTTCGTCGTCGACGAATACCAGGACGTCAGCCCGCTCCAGCAGCGACTGCTGGAACTGTGGCTCGGCGACCGGGAGAACCTGTGCGTGGTCGGCGACGCCAGCCAGACGATCTACTCGTTCACGGGAGCAACACCCGACCATCTGCTCGATTTCCGCACGCGCCATCCCGGTGCCACGGTCGTCAAACTCGTGCGCGACTACCGATCGACCCCCCAGGTCGTCCGTCTGGCGAACGGGCTGCTCGCCCAGGCCCGCGGCCGCGCCGCCGATCACCGGCTGGAACTGATCTCCCAGCGCGCCGCGGGGACCGAGCCGGTCTTCACCGAGTACACCGACGAGCCCGCGGAGGCCGAGGGGGCCGCGCGCCGCATCCGTGAGCTGATCGACGCGGGCGTCCCGGCGAGCGAGATCGCCGTCCTGTTCCGAACGAACGCGCAGTCCGAGACCTATGAGCAGGCCCTCGCCGATGCCGGGGTGCCCTACCAGCTGCGCGGCGCCGAGCGGTTCTTCGACCGCCCCGAGGTGCGCAAAGCGATCGTCGCCCTGCGCGCGGCAGCCCGCTTCGGCCGCAACGACGCGCTCCTCGACGACGCCCCCGACCTGCCCTCCCAGGTGCGCGCCGTGCTCTCGGGCGAGGGCTGGACAACACAGCCGCCGGCCGGATCGGGCGCGGTCCGGGAACGCTGGGAGTCACTGGCCGCCCTGGCACACCTGGCCCAGGACTTCGCCGCCGCCCGAGCGGACGCCACGCTCGCCGGCCTCGTCGCCGAACTCGACGAGCGGGCCGGTGCCCAGCACGCGCCCACCGTGCAGGGCGTCACTCTCGCCTCGCTGCACTCGGCCAAGGGGCTGGAGTGGGACGTCGTCTTCCTGGTCGGTGTCGCCGAGGGCATGATGCCGATCACCTACGCAAAGACGGACGAGCAGATCGAGGAGGAGCGACGTCTCCTCTATGTCGGTGTCACCCGGGCCCGTGAGCGCCTCCATCTCTCCTGGGCACTCTCCCGCTCGCCCGGCGGCCGGCCGAGCCGCCGCTCCAGCCGCTTCCTCACCGGACTGCGCCCCGGGTCCACCACGGCCGCGAGCCGCGGTGGTGCGGTCGGCCCGGGAGGTGTGGAGCGCGGCTCCTTCGGTACGGCGCCGGGCCGGGCCGCGCCGGGCCCGAGACGTGGACAGCGCAGTCCCGCCCGCTGCCGGGTCTGCGGCCGCACGCTGACCGACGCGGGCGAGATGAAGCTGATGCGCTGTGAGGACTGCCCCTCCGACATGGACGAGGGTCTGTACGAGCGGCTCCGTGAGTGGCGTGCCGACCAGGCGCGGCGCAGCGGACAGCCGGCCTTCTGCGTCTTCACCGACAAGACGCTGATCGCCATCGCGGAGACGGTCCCCGACGACGAGCACGGGCTCGCACGCATTCCCGGGGTGGGGATGCGCAAGCTGGGCCGCTACGGGTCCGATGTCCTGGCCATCTGCGCAGGCCGTGACGTCACCGAGGGGCCGGATCCGGACTGATACGAACTCGTCGAAAAAATAGTTTGCGCATGCCCCAGCGATCCCCATAGGTTCTTAGGCACGGGGACGGTGGCCTTCTCCAAGGCCCTGTTTCCGTGTTCTACTTGCATATCCGCGGACTGGTTCACCCCAGTCCCCCGAGACGCCGAGAGGAGGCGAGTCCAGTGATCAGCATCAACACCAGCTCCATCGTCAAAATGACCGATCGCTCGGCCGTCTCCCTGTGCATTCTCGGCGCCTCGAACCAGGGCACCGGTCTGTCCGGCATCCGTGCCGCACGCCTGGTGTCCTCCCTTGCTCCCGCGGCTCCTGCCATCCGTGAGCGGGATGAGCGACCGACCGAGGCACTGGAAGCGGTAGTGGCAAAGGCGCAGGCCTATGCCTTTGCGGCGGCTGGTGCCGGATTCCGGAAGCAGACGACGCAGCACCACCTGATGTGGGCCTTCCGTGGGCCAGAACCCTGGAGTGATCCAGCCTGATTCGATCAGGCCGGCGCCTTCAGGGCCGCGGAACCCCAACCGGGATCCGCGGCCCTTCTGTTTTCCCCGAACGGGGAGGCGGAGCGAAGCGCCTCGGGACAAGAAAGAACCCGGTACCAAGCCGCCACCCGGCCAACAGGCCGGAAACGACCAGACGAGGAAGACGAACCGTGCAACTCGAAGCGCACGCCCCGTCCGTACCGCCTTCCGACACGATCCCCAAGTCCGGCTCCACGGAGGACCCGACCTTGACTCCGCTCACCGCGCTCACCGCGCTCGACGACGCCATCGAGAACCTCGGCGTGCCCGTCCCGTGCCGCTCCTACGACCCGGAGGTCTTCTTCGCCGAGTCGCCCGCGGACGTCGAGTACGCCAAGTCCCTCTGCCGCACCTGCCCGCTGATGGAGGCATGCCTCGCCGGCGCCAAGGAGCGGCGTGAGCCGTGGGGCGTCTGGGGTGGCGAGCTGTTCGTCCAGGGAGTTGTCGTCGCCCGGAAGCGGCCGCGTGGCCGCCCGCGCAAGAACCCGGTCACGGCATGAACACCCCAGGAACGATCGACCGCCCCCTCACGCGCAACCCCCAGAAGCAGGCCCCGATGATGCCGTCCACTCACGAGCCCGCAGGCTCCGCGACCGAAGACTTCACCACCAGTGGTGCGAACGACTCGCGCCAGAACAGGACCCGAGAGATGCAACTCATCCCAGAAGCCATGGCCCGTGCGCGAATGCACGAGCGACTGCAGGAGGCGCAAGAGGAGCGCCAGGCTGTGCGCCTGGTGACCGCGCGCCGGATGCAGCGCCGGGCCGAGCGTGCCTCCCGGCGTGCCCGCCGCGCGCTCGCCATGGCGGTCATGCAGTAACCGATACCACCTGAAGCGGTGGCCTCCGTGCCGGAGGCGCGGCTTTCTCCTGCGGGGGCCGGTCCGTGTGAACGGAGCGGCCCCCGCAGGGCGTTGTGCCGCGCGGCCAGCCCGGAACGGCGTTATCTTCGCCGGATGACGAGTCGTTCCGGTGACAGTGACGACGACGGTCCCGTGGCCGAACCCGAGCCGCTGGTGTGCGCCCGCTGCGGCACCCACGCCGAGGGCTCGCAGCCGGCCTGGACCTTCTCCGTGGAGAACGGTGCCCGGCGGCACTACTGCGAGAGGTGTTCCCGCGACAATCTGCGGGCGATCGAGGGGCGACTGGACTCGCGGTGGTGGTAGCGGCGGCCGGCACCCGCGGTTCTCGCCGCGCCCGGGGTCGGCCGGCCGCGCCGGTCACGCCTCCGCGGCCGGTTCGTCCCGAAACTCCTCCGGGACGAATGCCGGAAGCCACTCCTCCAGTTCGTCCCGCAGCCGCACCGTCGCGCCCAGCTGGCAGAGCACGCCGATCGTGCTGAGGGTCACCCGGTGGATCAGAAAGTAGGCGGGGGGAAGGTTGAGCTGCTTGGCGAGCTGGGAGGCGGGTGAGCGGGGGTCGGCTATCCGGGCCGCCTGACTCCGCATCCACCCGCGGGTGAAGGTGAACTCGTCGGCCCGGGCCGGCTCGATGATCGGCATCAGGTAGTCGAGGACGGCGTCGGGGTCCAGCTCTATCGACTCCTTGACGAAGCCCTCCGTGCGGAGCATGTCGTAGACCGCTTCCGCCTCGCCGTCCAGCGTCATGCGCAGGGCCTCGCCGATGGGGGAGGGCAGTCCGCCCGGGAGCCGGTCGACGGTGCCGAAGTCCAGTACGCCCAGGCGCCAGTCGTCCTCGCCGTCCGGACCACCGGGCAGCAGGCGGAAGTTGCCCGGATGGGGGTCGGCGTGCAGCAGTCCGGTGCGGGCGGGGCCGGAGAACAGGAAGCGGGCGAGGAGCTGGCCGGCCCGGTCACGTTGTGCCTCGGTGCCGTCCGAGATGATCTCCGACAGCGGGATGCCGTCCATCCACGTGGTGATCAGTACCTGCTCGCACTGATGCACCACATCCGGCACGACGACGTCGGGATCGCCGGCGAACTCCTCGGCGTGGGCCCGCTGGGCCTGGGCCTCCAGGCCGTAGTCCAGTTCCTCCGACACACGGTCCTTCAGCTCCGTGATCAGCGGTTTGACGTCCATTCCGGGAATGAGCGGACCCAGTAGACGGGCGAAGCGGCTGAGCTGGTTCAGATCGGACAGCAGGGCCTCGCCGGCCCCCGGGTACTGCACCTTGACCGCCACCTCGCGGCCGTCGTGCCACACCCCCCGGTGCACCTGACCGATCGAGGCCGCCGCGGACGGCTGCTCCTCGAACTCCAGGAACAGCTTCTGCCACCCTTCGCCCAGCCGCTTCTCGAGCACCCCGTGAACGGTACGGGTCGGCATCGGCGGGGCCGCCTCCTGGAGTTTGGTCAGCGCCGCGCGATAAGGGCCGGCGACCTCCTCCGGGAGCGCCGACTCGAAGACCGAGAGGGCCTGGCCGAACTTCATCGCACCGCCCTTGAGCTCGCCGAGCACCTTGAACAGCTGCTCGGCGGTGCGCTGCTGGAGCTCGCGGCCGACAAGCTCGGCGGACTCGCCCACGATCCGCTTGCCGAGTCCCCAGGTCGCCCGCCCGGCGAAGCCG
The DNA here is from genome assembly GCF_055569765.1 of Streptomyces sp. NPDC031365. NCBI lineage: Bacteria > Bacillati > Actinomycetota > Actinomycetes > Kitasatosporales > Streptomycetaceae > Streptomyces > Streptomyces sp. NPDC031365. The sequence continues at coordinate 67,315 of NZ_JBVIIM010000016.1, forward strand.
AGCGGGAGCGCGGCCAGCTTGGCGGTCCGGGTGACCGCCTTGCGGGGAAGATCAGACATGCGCCCTCCAAGTACCTGCCGGCCGCTTCGCGTCCGCCTGACGGCGCCACTTGTCCGACGGCCCCTGCACGGCCATTGTCTCGCGCGACCCCCCGTCCCCGGCGGTGTGTTCTCCCTTACCTTTTTCCGGGTGTCGTCCCGTCCTTTTCTCCGGGTCCTTCCCGGCAGCCCCGCACGGGCAGGCGGGGTGGGGCCACACCGGCCGAGCATGCCAGGTCAGGCCGGGAACGGACACCTCCCAGCGCGCACCCGCTGTGGACGGAACCCGGCCGTCGAGGAAGGCGAGCGCATGTGCGGCCGCCAGTCCCGCCACCGTCACGGCCAGCGTCAGATCGCAGGCGCCGACCTGGCGCCGGCGGCCGGAGCGCCATTGGGCGACCAGCCGGGGCCAGGCCGGGTCCCGGTCGACGCGGTCCTGCTGGAGACACCCCGCACAACCGGTCTCGCCGGGCAGCACCAGCGGACCGGCCACACCGGTTCCCTCCACCACGCCGGCATAGAGATGGGGTGTGCCCGAGGCGAAGAGGGTTTCCGCGGCCGACGGGTCGGGCGCGTACACGGCGACATCGTCCCGCGGGGCGAGGACCACCAGGGAGAAACCAGGGCCGCCCTCGTCGAGGGGTGACCGGGCGGTCCGGCGCGGCGGGCGGTCGGGTGCGGCCCGGCGCACCGCCCGGCGGACCGCCTCCTCCCGGCGCTCCCCGACGGCCTCGGCGGGCAGCCCGCCCGGCGCGACGTCCCACGGTTCGACCCGCCCGACGTCACGCACCTCCACCTCGCCCACTCCGGCCCCCGACAGCAGGGTCGCGACTGCCGCGCCCACCCGGCCCGCGCCTCTCACCTGCACCCGCATACTGCGACGTGCCGCCAGCCGGCGGAGCGGATCGCCGGGATCGGAGGTGGTCAGGGCGAGGGAGGCCAGGTCCGGGCGGAGCCGCTCGAGGATCTCCGGTTTCCGGCGCAGGGCCTCGCCGGCCGGGCCGCCGCCCCGGGCGTCGTCCAGGAGCCCGGCCCGCGACAGTCGCCGCACGAGCCGGTCGACATGACCGTCGGGCAGATCCATGCGCCGTCCCTCCTCGCGCAGGAGCTCCACACCGCGGGTGCCGTCGAGCAGGTCGAGGAAGCTTCCCGTGGCCGTGTCCACCGGGCCCACGGTCAGTGCGTGCGCCGGTGTCATCCCGAACTGCACGGTGTTGAGATCGCGCCAGCCGCGCCTGAGCGCGGGCTTCACCATCGGATGCATGACAGGCCCCCGTACGTCCTGGATTGTCCCCGTGAGTGGCCGAGCCCTTTCGTGGTTCGGCCACAGATGCCAGCATGCCGGGACGTGCCGTGGGTCGCCGAAAGTTGTCCACAGGCGGTGGAATACATCGTACAAATCCGGCGCATGGTGAGGGGATCGTCATGGAACCGTCCCGGAGTCAAGACTTCCCCGTGTGCAGCGGGTAACGTCGGGGCGTGCCCGCCGACCCACTGCACAGCGCCGGAAAACCACAGCGCAGCACGACGAGCCAGCCGACGAGCGGCTCAAGGGCGAGCGCGATCGAGGTCCGCAGGAGCGCCCGTCGACGCAGAACGGTCTCCGCGTACCGCGAGGGCGATCGCACCGTCGTGCTCATCCCCGCCCGGATGTCCGAGGCGGAGGAGCAGCGCTGGGTGAGCGTCATGCTCGACAAGCTGGCCGCCCAGGAGAGCCGACGGCTGCTCGGGGACACGGAGCTCGCCGAGCGCGCCCGGCGGCTGTCGGACCAGTACTTCGACGGGCGCGCCAGGCCCGCCTCCGTACGCTGGGTGACCAACCAGAACACGCGCTGGGGCTCGTGCACCCCGTCCGAGGGCAGCATCCGGCTGTCCCACCGACTGCAGGGCATGCCCGAGTACGTCGTCGACTACGTCCTCTGCCACGAGCTGGCGCATCTGCTGGTGCCCGGGCACGGTCCGCGTTTCTGGCGGCTGCTGGAGGCCTATCCCAAGACCGAGCGGGCCCGTGGCTACCTCGAGGGCGTGGTCGCGGCCGAGCGGCTGCCGCACGTTCCCGGAGCGGACGAGGGCTGAGCACCACCCGGCGTGAGCGCACGGTGGGCCCGCGCACGCCTTGTGTACCGGGTCTGTACCGACTTCATCCACTGTCGGCGTTTGCCGTTAGCCTGGCGCGACGCACTCACATTCGGGATGGGGGACGGTCGTACGTATGGCCAGGGAATTCCAGCGCGGCCACAAGGCCAGGATCAGTGACCTCACCGCGGGCACAGATCTGTACATCGGTGTGCAGATCTCCGGCCCGGGGCTGAACTTCGACATCAGCTGCTTCGGCCTCGACGCCGACGAACGGCTTTCGGACGACCGGTACTTCGTCTTCTTCAACCAGCCGAAGTCCCCCGAGGAGTCCATTCAGCTCCTGGGCGCCCAGGCGGGTGACACGGAGTCCTTCCGCGTGACCCTGGACCGGATTCCGCAGCAGATCAGGAAGCTGTCCTTCACGGCGACGCTCGACGGTGCCGGGCAGATGTCGCAGGTCGGCCCTGGGTACATCCGTATCGTCGCGGGTGGCGAGGAAGTGGCCCGGTATCCCTTCAGCGGCTCGGAATTCTCCACCGAGCGGGCCGTGATGCTCGGCGACTTCTACTTCAAGGACGTGTGGCGGTTCGCCGCCGTCGGACAGGGCTTCGACGGCGGGCTCGACGCGCTGCTGAGGAATTTCGGCGGCGAGGTCGCCGAGGAGGAGCCGGCCGCCCCGCAGCAGCAGCCGGGGGGCGGAGCGTCGCCCGGGTTCGCGCCGCCCGACCAGTCCACCGCGCCCCCCGCGTTCGGCGTACCCGGAGGCGGCGCCGCGCCCCCTCCGGCCCCGGCGCCCGCTCCGGCCCCCGCACCCCAGCCCGCCGCACAGGGTTTCGCGCCGCCTCCGGGTGTCACCCCGCCGTCGGCCCCCGCGCCCTCCGTGCCGCCGGTGCACTCCGCGCCGACCATCGTCGCGCCCCTGAACACCCCGCCCGGCGGTCACCCGGTACCGCCCCCGGCTCCGGCGCCCTACGGCCAGCCCGGTCAGCAGCCGCCGCCGTACGGCCAGACCGCCCCGCCGCCCCCGGGTTACGGCCAGCCGCAGGCACCGCAGGCACCCGCCCCGCCCCCGGGCTACGGCCAGCCGCAGGCACCGCAGACACCGCAGGCACCCGCCCCACCGCCCGGTTACGGCCAGCCCACGCCCCCTCCGGGCTACGGGCAGCAGCCCCCTCCCGGACAGGTGCCCCACCAGCAGGCCCCCTACGGCGCACCCCAAAGCGCACCACAGAGCAGCCCGGGTGTCCTCGGCGCGCTCCAGCAGTTCAAGGAGACGCCCACCGGGCAGCGCTGGACCCAGCAGAACAAGAAGCTCGTCCGCGCCGACCTCGGCATCGGCGGACAACCCGTGCTGGCCCGGCAGGGCAGCATGGTGCTCTACCAGGGCAAGGTCGACTTCAGTTACAAGGGCGCCGGCTTCTCCGGCCGGATCGTGGGCAACGCCACAGGCCAGGAGATGCAGCTGATGCGCTGCACCGGCCAGGGCCAGGTGTTCTTCGCCGAAGACTCCACGATGCTGCACCCGATCGAGCTCCAGGGCGACGCCGTGTGCGTCTCCGCCGAGAACGTCCTCGCCTTCGACGAGGGCCTCCAGTACGAGGTCCGCCGCATCGAGGGCCACGGCATCCCCGGTGGCGCCCTGTTCACGATGCAGTTCCAGGGCACCGGCACGATCGTCGTCAAGACCCACGGCACGCCCGTGGTGCTGCCGGTCACGCCCACCACCTTCGCCGACTGCAACGCCGTGGTCGCCTGGTCCGCCGCCTCCCAGGTGGTCGTCTCCAGCCAGGTGCGGATGCGCCGCAACTCCTACCCCGGTGACACCGGGGAGAGCGTCAACCTCCAGTTCCGGGGCGCACCCGGCAACTTCATCGTCGTCCAGCCGTACGAGATCTGAGGGAGCCCGTCATGAACCAGCCACTCGCGGGCTACGCCCCCGCCCCCGTCACCGCCCGCATGGAGAACCACGGCAACCACATGCTCAAGGTCGCCATGCAGACCGGGAACGACCTTCTCGCGCGCGTGGGCTCGATGGTCGCCTACGAAGGGTTCGTCCAGTACGAGCCCAATCCGCCGGCCGTGCGCCAGATCGCCAAGGACTGGATGACCGGCGAGGGCGCACCCCTGATGAAGTGCTCCGGCGACGGCCTGCTCTACCTCGCCGACTACGGCGCGAACGTCGTGGTGATCAACCTCAACGGTGACGGCATCTCCGTCAACGCCACCAACCTGCTCGCCTTCGACGCCCATCTCACGTGGGGCGTGGAGCGGGTCAAGGGCCTGGCGAAGTTCGCCGGACAGGGTCTGTGGAACACCAAGATCTCCGGACAGGGCTGGGTCGCGCTGACCTCGCGCGGCAAGCCGATCGTCGTCGACTGCGGTGGCGGCGACGACGAGACGTACGTCGACCCGGACGCCCTGGTCGCCTGGTCCCCGAACCTCAAGGTGAAGGGCAAGCGCAGCTTCCGCGCCCAGTCGCTGATCGGCCGCGGCAGCGGCGAGGCCTACCAGATGGCCTTCTCCGGTCAGGGCATCGTCGTCGTCCAGCCCAGTGAGGACAGCACCGACCGTCTCCGGGTCCGGGGCTGAGGGGGAGCAACCACATCATGCAGAGCCCACTTTTCGCCTTCAACGATCAGCAGAGCCAGGAGCGCTGGAGTCTGCAGAACCAGCAGATGCTCCGCGTCGCCCTGGAGGGCCACGACGACATTCTCGCCCGCAAGGGCAGCATGGTCGCCTACCAGGGACTCATGGAGTTCGACGCCGAGTTCCAGAGCAACAGCGCGTCACGCGCGCGTGCGCACACCGGCGAGGGCCTCGACCTGATGCGCTGCCACGGGCAGGGCACGGTCTACCTCGCCAACCTCGCCCAGCGCATCCACGTCATGGACGTGGATCACGACGGGCTGACGGTCGACAGCAGCTACGTACTTGCGATGGACTCCTCGCTGCACCACGAGGTCATCGCCGTCGACAGCCTGTACGGCATCTCCGGCTCCGGTAAGTACCAGCTCAACATCACCGGCAACGGCAAGGTCGCCCTGATGACCTCCGGCATGCCGCTGTTGATGCAGGTCACACCGGACAAGTACGTCAACTGCGACGCCGACGCCATCGTCGCCTGGTCCACCTCGCTGCGCGTGCAGATGCAGGCCCAGACCCACTCCTCGGGGGTGTGGCGGCGCCGTGGAAGCACCGGCGAGGGCTGGGAGCTCAGCTTCATGGGCAGCGGCTTCGCACTCGTTCAGCCCAGCGAGCTGCTGCCGCCGCAGAACGCCCAGATCGGCTCGGGACTCGCCGCGCAGTACGGCATGGGTCAGCAGGGTGCCCGCAGCCAGAACCAGGGCAACGCCTGGAGCTGACCGGCGGAGCGACTGCGGTAAGGGGTGACCACCAGAGGCGGTCGCCCCTTACGTGCGTCAGGCGCCGAGCCTCGCCCGTGTGGCCTCCACCAGACGGAGGACCGACTCGTCGGCCACGTCCTCGGTCTCGTCGTAGGAGAACCAGCGCAGGTCGAGGGACTCGTCGCTGATCGCGTGTGCCGCGTCCGGCGGGGCCGCGGCCGCGTATTGGACGTCGAAGTGCCAGTGGCACGGCGGCGGGATCGGATGCCGGTCCAGCCGCACGGGACCGCCCGCCAGAAGCGCCAGGTCCGGGATGCCGGACTCCTCCGTCGCCTCCCGCAGGGCCGCCGCGGCCAGCGAGGCGTCGCCGGGCTCGCAGTGGCCGCCCATCTGGAGCCACATCCGCAGCTTCCTGTGCAGGGTGAGCAGCACCCGGCCGCGCTCCGGATCGATCACCAGAGCGCTCGCGGTGACATGGCCCGCGTGGCAGGCCTTCCACATGCCGTCCGGATGCGCGGCGAGATGATCGAGATACGCCTGGCGCAGCTCCGCCTGGTCCCCGTACGCCTTGAGCACGAGGACCGTGTCGTCGTACAGGCTCACTCGGCGTCGTCGCCCTTGTTTCCGCCGTTGCCGTCGCCCTCGTCCTTCTTCCGGAGGTCGGGCTTGTCCGCGGCCTCGCCGAGCATCTTGTCCAGCTCGGAGAAGTCGATCTGCTCGCGGTGCACGAAACCGTCCGGGTCGTCCAGGTCGGTGGCCGTCGGCAGCATGTCCGGGTGCGCCCACAGGGCGTCCCTGCCATCGACGCCACGCGCGTCGGTGAGGGAGGCCCACAGACGCGAGGCGTCACGCAGCCGGCGCGGACGCAGTTCCAGACCGATCAGCGTGGCGAACGTCTGCTCGGCGGGGCCGCCCGAGGCGCGACGGCGGCGCAGGGTCTCGCGCAACGCGTCGGCCGACGACAGCCGCGGCTTGGCGGCCGCGTGCACCACCGCGTCGACCCAGCCCTCGACGAGCGCCAGCGCCGTCTCCAGGCGGGCCAGGGCCGTCTTCTGCTCCGGCGTGTCCTCCGGCTGGAACATGCCCTGCTGGAGAGCCTCCTGCAGTTGCTCGGGATTCTGCGGGTCGAACTGGCCGACGACGTCCTCCAGCTTGCCGGTGTCGACCTTGATCCCGCGCGCGTAGCCGTCGACCGCGCCGAAGAGATGCGAGCGCAGCCACGGGACGTGGGCGAACAGACGCTGGTGGGCGGCCTCGCGCAGGGCGAGGTACAGCCGGACCTCCTCCTGGGGGACGCCCAGGTCCTTGCCGAAGGTCTCGATGTTCAGCGGCAGCAGCGCGGCCCGCCGGGCCGGGCCCAGCGGCAGGCCGATGTCGGACGAACCGACGACCTCACCGGCGAGCACGCCGACGGCCTGTCCGATCTGCGTGCCGAACATGGCGCCGCCCATGGAGCGCATCATGCCGATCAGCGGGCCGGCCATGGCCTGCATCTCCTCCGGCAGGACGTCGCCCATCGCGTTCCCGACGCGCTCGGCGACCGGGTCGACCAGCTCCCGCCAGGCCGGCAGGGTGGCCTCGACCCACTCCGCGCGGCTCCATGCCACGGCGGAGTTGGCGCCCGACGGCATAGAGGTGGCGTCGTCCAGCCACAGGTCGGCCAGACGGACGGCCTCCTCCACGGCCTTGCGGTCCGCGGGCCCGACGCTCGCGTCCTTCGAGCCCTCCGCGGTCCCCTGGGAGACCGTCTGCCGGGCGATCTGCTTGGCCATGTCCCAGTTCACCGGCCCGCCCTCGTAGGAGAGCATCTGGCCGAGCTGCTGGAACGCGGCGCCCAGGTCGTTCGGGTTCAGCGACCCGAACATCGCGGCGAACGGATTGTCCGCGCCCGGGCCGCCAAAGCCTCCGGCTCCGGGCACACCGAAACCGAAGGGGCCGACCGGGCCCTGACCACCGCCGCTCTGCGGGTCCTTCTTCTTGCCCTCGTCGCCGTCGTCCGGCTCCTCCGGCGGAAGGCCGAATCCGAATGGGGTGTCACTCACGGGTTTCCTCGGCTGGTAGGGCCACCGGTTCTTTCCGGCGGCACGGCTGCCCGACAACACCACCCAGCGTAGACACCTGGAGCGGTTCGGGCCTCGGTGCTTCGCCGACACAGGGCCTGCGGCAGGATGGATGCCACCTGGTACGTACGCGTCGCTTGCGCTCGTACTGAAGACAACCGCTGGAGACGCCCGGTGAGTTCCCCAGATCCGCAGGTTCGCGCAGCGCGAAACAAGTCAACCAGTCCCGCGCCACGCGGGCCCGTCGTAGCGGTCACCGGAGCCGCGTCCGGAGTCGGCGCGCTGCTGACCGCGCGGCTCGCCGCTTCGGAGGAGATCAGACAGGTCATCGCCATCGACGAGCGGCGCGGCGAGTGCGCCGAGGCACGCTGGCACATCCTGGACGTACGGGATCCGGCCATCGCGGACAAGCTCCGCGGGGCCGACGTGGTGGTCCATCTGGCGCTCGACATCGATCTGGAGAGCGATGCGGCCGCCCGGACGGCCTACAACGTACGGGGCACACAGACCGTGCTGACCGCTGCGGCGGCCGCCGGTGTGCACCGGGTGGTGCTGTGCACCTCGACGATGGTCTACGGGGCGCTGCCGGACAACGAGCTTCCGCTGTCCGAGGACGCGGAACTGCGCGCCACGGCGGAGGCCACGGGAGTCGGCGATCTCCTGGAGATCGAGCGGCTGGCGCGCCGCGGACAGCGCGCGCACCCCGGCCTCAATGTCACCGTCGTACGCCCCGCCGTGTTGGTGGGAGGCACCGACACCGCACTGACCAGGTACTTCGAGTCACCTCGGCTGCTCGTGGTGGCAGGATCACGGCCCGCGTGGCAGTTCTGTCATGTCGACGATCTGTGCAGTGCCCTCGAGTACGCCGTGCTGGAGAAGGTCGACGGTGAACTGGCTGTCGGCTGCGACGGCTGGCTGGAACAGGAGGAGGTCGAGGAGCTCAGCGGGATCCGCCGGATGGAGCTGCCCTCGGCGGTCGCGCTCGGCGCGGCGGCCCGGCTGCACCGCATCGGACTCACACCGTCCCCGGCCGGGGATCTGGCCTACACGATGTATCCCTGGGTGGTCAGCGGGAGCCGGCTGCACGACGCCGGGTGGCGGCCCGCGCACACCAACGAGGAGGTGCTCGCGGAACTGCTGGAGGAGGTGTCGGGCAGGCACACGGTCGCCGGACGGCGGCTGGGGCGCAAGGACGCGACGGCGGCGGGCGCGGCGGGTGCGACGGTGGCCCTGTTGGGCGCGGCGGCGGTGGTGCGCCGGGCCCGGAAGGCCCGCCGCCGGATCTGATCACCGAGGCCGGCGGTGTCTCCCACCTCCGGGTCCGAACCGGCAGGCGCGCACGCCGGGCGGCAGCCGTATTCCGGGTTGTCGTCGCGGTGGGGCACGATGGGGGCATGGCATCCACGCACGATCACCCGGGTGAGCAGGCCGCACAGGATCCGATCAAGCTGCTCGCGATCCGCGACACGCCGCTGTCGGTGGACGAGATCCTCCGCGCGGTCGGGGACGACGCGGCCGGCGGGACGGCGCTGTTCGTGGGAACCGTGCGCAATCACGACGGTGGCACCGATGTCGACGAGCTGGGCTATTCGTGTCACCCCAGCGCCGAGGACGAGATGCGGCGGATCGCCGAGAAGGTCGCGGCCGAGTACCCCGTACGGGCGCTCGCCGCCGTCCACCGGGTGGGGGACCTCCGGGTCGGCGACCTCGCCGTGGTCGTCGGCGTGTCGTGCCCGCACCGGGGGGAGGCCTTCGAGGCCTGCCGGAAGCTGATCGACGACCTCAAGCACGAGGTGCCCATCTGGAAGCACCAGCGGTTCTCGGACGGGACCGAAGAGTGGGTCGGCGCGTAGCGCCGTCTTTGAGGGGTGGTGGTCGGGCGACGGGAGGGCGGGTCGGCGCGTAGCGCCGTCTTTGAGGGGTGGTGGTCGGGCCGGGTGAGGGCCTGTCGGGAAGGGCCGGACCTCCGGTTGCACAACCGCACCCCAGAGGTGAGCGTTGTCACTGCGGATGGTTAATCTGCTGATCAGTCAGTTGCGGACGCTCATGGGGTTGGGAGGTCGGCATGGCGGCGCTCGCCTGGTTGCTGATTCCGCTGGTGGCCGCGATCGGAGCGGGGCTGTGGGGCAGCTGGGCCAACAGGACCCGGAAGGTGCGGAGCGACGGCCCCGAACTCATCGGTTACGCCCGGTTCCGCGAGGCCATGGAGAAGCCGCGGTCGGACCGCTGAAGGCCGTACATGAGCAGGTCACGGCGTACGAGACGGCAAGGGCCGCCCGACCGGCGGCCCTGACGGTGCGCTGACAGGCCCGTCCCGTACTGTCGATGCATGCCACGCCGCACCGCGACGATGCTCGCCTCCACCCTGATGCTGATCGCGCTGCTGTGCGCGGGAGTCTTCATCCCCGTGCCGTACTCGGAGATGTCGCCGGGGCCGACGGTGAACACGCTGGGCGAGCACGACGGCGAGCCGGTGCTGCAGATCGCCGGACGCAAGACCTATCCGGCGGACGGCCACCTCAACATGACCACGGTGCGGGTCACCAGTGCCGACTACCGGATGAACCTCGTCGAGGCCGTCTCCGGATGGCTCGCGCACGACAACAAGGTCGTGCCGCACGACACGCTCTACCCCAACGGCAAGACGGAGGAGCAGTCCACCCAGGAGAACGCCGAGGAGTTCAGCCAGTCCCAGGAGAGTGCCAAGGTCGCGGCACTGAAGGAACTGGACGTCCCGGTGAAGTCCTGGGTGATCGTTTCCACGGTTGTCAAGGGGTCCCCGTCCGAGGGGAGACTGCACGCGGGTGACGTGATCAAGGCCGTCGACGGCAAGGCGGTGAAGGAGCCGTCCGATGTCGCCGAACTGGTGACCGAGCACAAGCCCGGCGAGGACGTCGTCTTCACGATCGTGCCCGCCAAGGAGCAGGCCGCCGCCGAGAAGCAGAAGCGGACGCCGACGAAGACCGAGAAGGTCACGATCACCACCACGAGGTCCGACGACGCCGGCGAGAAGCGAGCCATCGTCGGGATCTCCGCCGGGACCGACCACACCTTCCCGTTCGACATCGACATCAAGCTCGCCGACGTGGGCGGGCCCAGCGCGGGCCTGATGTTCGCCCTCGGTATCTACGACAAGCTCACTCCGGGCAGCCTGACCGGCGGCACGTTCGTCGCGGGCACCGGGACGATCGACGACAACGGCAAGGTCGGGCCGATCGGCGGGATCGAGATGAAGACGGTCGGCGCGCGTGACAAGGGCGCCGAGTACTTCCTCACGCCCGCCGACAACTGCGCGTCCGCCGCCAGGGACACCCCCGAGGGCCTCACCCTGGTGAGGGTGGAGACCATCGACGACGCCCTGGGCGCGCTGGAGGACATCCGCTCCGGCGACACCGCCGGACTGCCGGAGTGCACGGTCTCCTGACCGGAAGGCCTACTCCGCGAACGTCGCCGTCAAAGCCTCCGCCAGTCCCGGCACCAGGTCCGAACCGGTGAGGACCGACGTCGGGGAGTCCTTCTCGCGCAGCCGCAGCGCGGACTCGCGGGAACCGTCGCGCAGTACCGCGACCGTCATACGGACCTCCTGACGCTCCGGGTGCTCCGCCACCCACCTGGTCAGCGCGGCCTCGTCCAGATCCTTCGGGACCTGCGCCTCGGCGGACGGCGGCAGCATCAGCCGTTCCACGGTCAGGGCGCAGCCCGCCACGGCGTCGGGCCAGGCGATGGTGCCCAGGAATTCGTCGAGCGGCTTGCCCGGGGGAATCTCGTCCTGCTCGATCGGGGTGAAGGCGACGGTCTCCTGCTCGCCGCCGAGGCCGAGCCGGCCCGCGAGCGAGGGCTGCTCGGCCCGCAGCCGGGCGGTGTCTACGAGGGCGAACAGGCGTGCGGGCTGGTCCCAGCCGAGTCCGGCGGCGTACTCGTCGATCTCGAGCACGGCCCGGGTGAGCGGGTTGGCGGCCATGGGTGTGTTGGACATGGTCACAATCCTCTCTCGTTCCTCGCCGGAATCGGGAACCGAGTAAAGCGTGAGTAAGTTGCATAGGTGTGGGTCCACGATCACGGGGGGCCACACATGGTCCGTGAAACCGCGGGCCTGACGAATCAACAGCGAACTTCGAGGTGCCTACCTTGGCTTTCCAGATGCCGGACCGCGGCGGAGGCCCGACGGGGCCACGGATCAGAGTGGGCCGCCCGTCCCGGCGGGTCCGGACCCTGCTGATGACACTGGGCGTCCTGGCCGTCCTCGGCATGGTGTTCACCATGTTCGCGGGCTTCTGGACCGACTGGTTGTGGTACCGCTCGGTCAACTACTCGTCCGTCTTCACGACGACCCTGTGGACCAAGATCGGACTGTTCTTCGTCTTCGGGCTGCTGATGGCCCTCGCGGTCGGCTTCAACATCTGGCTGGCGCACCGCACGCGGCCGCCGCTGAGTGCCATGTCCATGGAGCAGCAGAACCTCGACCGGTACCGGATGGGCGTCGCCCCGTACAAGAAGTGGCTGCTGCTCGGCATCACCGCGCTGGTCGGTCTGATCGCCGGCGCCTCGGCGTCGAGCCAGTGGCGGACCTGGCTGATGTGGGTCAACGGCGTGTCGTTCGGTCAGAAGGACCCGCAGTTCAAGCTCGACGTCTCCTTCTATGCCTTCGACCTGCCCTGGTACCGGTTCATGCTCGGCTTCGGCTTCGCCGCCACGATTCTGGCGCTGATCGCCGCCGCGCTCACCCACTACCTGTACGGCGGGTTGCGCATCACCAGCCCGGGCGCGCGCGCCACGGCCGCGGCCACCGGGCACCTGTCGGTGCTCCTCGGCGTCTTCGTCACCCTCAAGGCGGTCGCGTACTGGCTCGACCGGTACGGACTGGCCGTGAAGTCCAGCGACTTCAAGGCGACCGACAGCTGGACGGGCCTGAGGTACGTCGACGCCAACGCCTATCTGCCGGCCAAGACGATCCTGTTCTGCATCGCCGTGATCTGCGCGCTGCTGTTCTTCGCCACGCTGTGGCGGCGCACCTGGCAGCTGCCCGTGATCGGCTTCGGTCTGATGGTGCTGTCGGCGATCCTCATCGGCGGCCTCTACCCGGCGATCGTGCAGAAGTTCCAGGTCCAGCCGAACGAGCAGGCCAAGGAAGCGCCGTACGTCGAGAAGAACCTCAAGGCCACGCGTGAGGCCTACGGGATCAACGACTCGCAGGTCACCGAGTTCCCGGGCACGGCCCAGACCGAGGACAAGACCAAGCTGCGGGACGACGTCACCGACGCGGCGAGCATCCGGATCATGGACCCGAACATCGTCTCGCCGACGTTCCAGCAGCTCCAGCAGATCAGGAACTACTACGCGTTCCCGACCAACTTGGACGTCGACCGCTACCCCAAGGACGGCAAGGACCAGGACACCGTCATCGGTCTGCGTGAGCTGAACTACGACGGCATTCCGAAGCGGAACTGGATCAACGACCACTTCCGGTACACGCACGGATACGGTGTCGTCGCCGCGGAGGGCACCAGCGCCGACGCGGGCGGCCGCCCGGCGTTCACCGAGTCCGACCTGCCGTCCAAGGGTGACCTGGGATCGTACGAGCAGCGCGTCTACTACGGCGAGCGGACGACGACGTACTCGATCGTCGGCGGTCCCCAGAAGGAGATCGACTACTCCGACGACAGCGGTGAGAAGACGTACAGTTACCAGGGCGACAGCGGAGTCAATCTCGCCAACCCGGTCAACCGGGCCGCCTACGCGGTGGCGTTCAGCGAGCCGCAGATCCTGTACTCCGGTGCCATCGGTGAGGGTTCGCGGATCCTGTACAACCGCACGCCCAAGGAGCGCGTCGAGGCGATCGCCCCGTGGCTGACCATCGACGGCGACGCCTATCCGGCGGTCGTGGACGGCCGGATCCAGTGGATCGTCGACGCCTACACGACCACCAACGGCTATCCGTACGCCTCGCGGACGACCCTCGGGGACACCACGGCCGACTCGCTGACCGCCACCAACGACCAGCGCGCGGTGGTGGCCCAGCAGAACCAGGTCAACTACATCCGCAACTCGGTGAAGGCGACCGTCGACGCGTACAGCGGCGAGGTCAAGCTCTACCAGTGGGACACCAAGGACCCCGTCCTCAAGACGTGGATGAAGGCGTTCCCCGACACGGTGGAGCCGAGGAGCGAGATCTCGGGCGACCTGATGGCCCATCTGCGCTACCCGCAGGACCTGTTCAAGGTGCAGCGCGAGCTGCTGACCCGCTACCACGTGAAGGACGCCACCACGTTCCTCTCGGGCAGCGAGGTGTGGGAGGTGCCGGACGACCCGACGAACAAGACGGGCGACGCGGTGCCTCCGTACTACCTGAGCATGAAGATGCCGGACCAGCAGGAGCAGGTCTTCTCGCTCACCACGACCCTCACTCCGAACGGACGTGACAACCTCAGCGCCTTCGTGGCGGTGAACGCCGACCCCGGCACCAAGGACTACGGAAAGATCAGAGTCCTGAAGCTGCCGACCAGCACCACCGTCTCCGGACCGCAACAGGTCCAGAGCCAGTTCAACTCCCAGCAGGACATCGCCGAGACCATCAGGCTGCTGAGAGGCGGCGACTCGGAGGTCGAGTACGGAAACCTCCTGACCGTCCCGCTCGACGGAGGACTGCTCTACGTGGAGCCGGTCTACGTACGCGGTGGCGGACTGAAGTACCCGCTGCTGCGGAAGGTGCTGGTGACCTACGGAGGCCAGACCGCGTTCGAGGACACCCTCGAGAAGGCCCTGGACAAGATCTTCGGCGGAGAGGGCGCACCTGTCGAGCCACCACCGGGCGAGGACGAGGGAACGGGTGAGGACGAGGGCACCCAGCCACCGCCCGCATCGGAGGACCCCACGGTCCAGGAGGCTCTGAACGACGCCCAGAAGGCATTCGAGGCCGGCCAGGAAGCCCTGAAGGACAATGACTGGGAGGCCTACGGCAAGGCGCAGAAGGACCTGGAGGAGGCGCTCCGCAAGGCCGAGGAGGCCCAGTCGACCGAAGGGGGCGGCGGCGCCGGCGGCGGGGACGGCAAGCCCAGTCCCGACGCCAGTCCGACCGGTTAGCGAGCAGGCTGGTCAAAGGCCACTCCCGCGCCGTGCTACGGTTGCAACACAACGGCGCGGGGTGGAGCAGCTCGGTAGCTCGCTGGGCTCATAACCCAGAGGTCGCAGGTTCAAATCCTGTCCCCGCTACTGAAGTCGCGCAGTCGGCGACAGCAAAGGCCCGGACTCCTCAAGGAGTCCGGGCCTTTGTGATGTGCGAACGCATGTGCCTGAGCGGACGACGGTCGTGCCGCCGACGGGAGTTGGGGGATCTGTGTTTGACTTGTCTCTCTGTGGGCATGTCGACAAAACGCTGTAGTGACCTCACTGGCTGCGGTATACCAGGTGTACCCAGGTTGCAGGTGGTGCGACGATGGATGGTATGGGGGACAAGGCAACTCTGTTCGGGACAGGGCGTTTTGTGCAGTCCTCCCCCCGGGAGGAATCTCGCGACGAGGCGGGTGAAGCCGCCGACGACGCGGCGGAGGAGCTGCGGCAGCGGCTCGCGGCCGAGGCCGGCGACGTCGAGGCGATGAGCGTCCTCGGCGCCATGCTGCTGCGCCGCGGCGATCTCGACGGAGCCGAGCCCCATCTGCGTACCGCCACCGCCGCGGGTGACCGTGCCGCCGCGAACAATCTGGGCGTCCTGCTGCACCAGCGGGGTTACCCCGACGAGGCCGCCGGCTGGTGGCGGATCGCCGCCGTCGCCGGCTCCACCGCGGCGGCGCACGCGCTGGGCCGCCACCACCGCGAGCGCGGCGACGAGCCCGCCGCCGAGTACTGGCTGCGCCAGTCCGCCGAGCAGGGCCACGCTCTGGGCGCCTATGCCCTGGCCGACCTGCTGGAACACCGTGGGGACACGGCCGGTGCCGAGCGCTGGATGCGGGCCGCGGCCGAGCGGGGGCACCGGGAAGGGGCGTACCGGCTGGCTCGCGCGCTGGACCGCAAGGCCGCACGGGCGTCCGACGACGGCGCGGCACCGGTCGAAGAGGCCGAGCAGTGGTACCGCCAGGCCGCCGCGCGCGGACACCGCCGGGCGGCGCTGCACCTCGGGGCGATCCTGGAGAAGCGCGGCGAGCTCAAGGAGGCAGGCCGCTGGTACCTGACCTCCGCCAAGGACGGAGAGGCCCGGGCCGCCTGCGCGCTCGGCTTCCTGCTGCGCGACGCCGGGGACTCCGAGAACGCCGCCGTGTGGTGGCTGCGGGCCGCTCAGGACGGCGACGGCAACGCCGCCAACGCGCTGGGCGCGCTGCACGCCGAGCGGGGCGAGACCCAGACCGCCGAGCGCTGGTACCGGGCCGCGATGGACGCCGGTGACATCAATGGCGCGTACAACCTCGGGCTGCTCTGCGCCGACCAGGGCCGGACGGCTCCCGCTGAGCAGTGGTACCGCCGTGCCGCCTACGCGGGTCACCGCGAGGCGGCGAACGCGCTGGCGATCCTGCTGCTGCGGGCCGGGGACGAGACGGGCGCGGAGCCGTGGTTCTCCAAGGCGGCGGAGGCGGGCAGCGTGGACGCCGCCTTCAACCTGGGCATCCTGCACGCCGGCCGGGGCGAGGAGCAGGCCGCGCTGCGCTGGTACGAGCGGGCGGCGGCCGCCGGGCATGCGGAGGCTGCCCTGCAGGTCGGCATGGCGCTGCTGCGGGACGGCGAGGAGGGCGAGGCGGAGCGGTTCCTGCGGTGCGCGGCGGGCGGAGGGAGCGCGGAGGCCGCGTACCGGCTGGCAACGGTGCTGGACGCCCGCAGGCCGCCGGAGCCCGCGCACGAGCTGGGGGAACCGGTGCACCGGCGCAGCGAGTGCGAGGAGTGGTACGAGCGGGCGGCCACCCAGGGGCACCGGCGGGCGCAGGTACGGGTCGGCATGCTCGCCGCGGCCCGGGGGGATGTGCTCGAGGCGGCGCGGTGGTACCGGGAGGCCGCGGAGGCCGGATCGCGGAACGGGGCGTTCAATCTGGGGCTGCTGCTGGCCCGGGAGGGCAGCGAGCCCGAGGCGGCGGTGTGGTGGACGCGGGCGGCGGACGCGGGCCACGGTCGTGCGGCATTGCGGCTCGCGCTGGTCTGCGCGCGGAGGGGGGAGCTGGCGGATGGACAGCGGTGGGCGGACCGGGCGGCGGCGCTCGGGCCTGCGGCGGTGACCGAGCGGGCTACGCGGTTGCGGGACGCGTTGCGTGAGGAGCTGTCGGCGTGACGCTGCGCTGGCGGGGTGCGCTGGCGGGGTGGGGCGTCGGCAGGGCTGGGCTGTGCGGGAGTCGCAGCTGGGCGGGGGTGTTGCGCGTCCCGGCGATTGCGGGGTGCCGCTGCGCCCACCCGTGCCGCCCAGCGGCACGATTGCCCGCAGTGGGGCGGCTGAGTGCTGTCGTGGTGGGGCGGGCCGCGGTGTTGCCCGTGGTGGGCGCGGCGTGCGGCTGCTCCCGGTCAACGGATTTGCTTCTGTCGGCGCCCTTGACGTAACGTTGCGTTCAACGACGCGGGGTGGAGCAGCTCGGTAGCTCGCTGGGCTCATAACCCAGAGGTCGCAGGTTCAAATCCTGTCCCCGCTACTGAAGACCGATGGCCGGAATCCGAAAGGATTTCGGCCATCGGCCGTTGTGGCCCCGGCATCATCAGTGCCGGGGCTTTCCTTCTTCGTCCGGGAGTCGGGAGTCCGGGAGTCGGTTCCTACGCCGCCGCCGCGCAGTTCGGGCAGACACCGCGGTAGGTCACTTCCACGTCCGAGACCGTGAAACCGAAGCGCTCCGTGTCGGGCAGGTCCGCCAGCGGGTTGCCGGTCGGGTGGACGTCGCGGATCGCCCCGCACCGCGCGCACACCAGGTGGTGGTGCGGACGGTGGGCGTTGGGGTCGTAGCGCTTGGCCCGCCTGTCCGTGGCGACTTCCAGCACCTCACCGAGCGAGACCAGCTCACCCAGGGTGTTGTAGACGGTCGCGCGGGAGATCTCGGGCAGCCGGGTGACAGCCCGGGCATGGACCTCGTCGGCCGTCAGGTGGACGTGTTCGCCGTCGAGGACCTCGGCCACGACACGGCGCTGCGCGGTCATGCGCCATCCACGTCCGCGGAGCCGTTCCAGAAGGTCACTCATAGGCACCAGACTAACAGCAGGGGGACCGTGTCCCGAATGGGTGTGACTTTGGAGCTCTACTTGATTTAGACATTGTCTATTACGGGACGCGAGGGGCGTATGAGGCTGGAGGCCGCGGCCCAGGCCCTGCGCGGCTGATTCCAGCGCTGGACCGCTTGCCGATCGACGGGCCGGACCCCTCGGGGGTCCGGCCCGTTTCGCGTGCGCCTACACCGGAACGTGCTGGGCCCGCTGCCGCTGAGGTGCCCAGCAGCGGATGACATCGCGGACCGAGACGATGCCGGTGGGCTCGCCCCGGTCGAGCACGATCAGATGACGGAAACCGCCGTGGGTCATGGCGACAGCTGCCTCCTCCAGGGTCCAGTTCGGGGTGGCGAAGACGACGTCGGTGGTGGTGTGGGCGTGGGCGCGCTCGGTGTCCGGATCCTGTCCGGCCCCGAGGGAGTTGAGGACGTCGCGCTCGGTGAGAATGCCGATGCCGGTGCCGTCGGGGTCGAGGACCACGGCCGCGCCCACCCGGCGGGCGGACATCAGGGCGGCGGCCTGTCGGAGTGTGTGTGCGGGGCCGATGGTGAGGACCACGGTGCTCATGGCGTCACGGACGAGCATGGATGGAGCCACCTCCTACCGGAAAACGCGAGGTCACGGGCACAAGAGCCGGCTTGTTCGCGGTTTCACAAATTCACAAGTGGGGGGACTCTCAGAGTGGCAGGCAAAGCGGGGGGCAACAAGAGGGCGTGCGCGGCGGGTTGGGGGCGCACGTGGACCTCGCGCAATCTCAGTAGCGCTGGTTGAGGTACCCCAGCAACTCGTCGTGCAGCAGCCCGTTCGACGCCGCCGCGTTGCCGCTGTGCGGTCCCGGGCGGCCGTCGAGACCCGTGAACGAGCCGCCGGCCTCCGTGACCACGATCGCGGTGGCCGCCATGTCCCAGAGCGACAACTCGGGCTCGGCACACATGTCGACCGACCCCTCGGCGACCATCATGTACGGCCAGAAGTCGCCGTACGCGCGCGTGCGCCACACCTCCCGGCTGAGGTCGAGGAAGCCGTCCAGCCGCCCCTGCTCCTCCCAGCCGCTGAGCGAGGAGTACGCGAAGGAGGCGTCGGAGAGCTTGGAGACGCGGGAGACGCGCAGCCGGGAGGCCGACGACAGACTGCGGCCGGAGAAGGCGCCGTACCCCCGCGCGGCCCACCAACGACGGCCCAGGGCAGGGGCGGACACGACACCCACGACCGGCTGGAATCCTCCCTCGCCGGCCTCCATCAGGGAGATCAGCGTGGCCCAGACGGGCACACCGCGGACGTAGTTCTTGGTGCCGTCGATCGGATCGATCACCCAGCGACGCGGCCCCGTGCCCTCGACGCCGTACTCCTCGCCCAGGACCGCATCCCTCGGACGGGCGCGCTGGAGGTGGCCGCGGATCAACTCCTCCGCCCCCTTGTCCGCCTCGCTGACCGGCGTCATGTCCGGTTTCGTCTCCACCTTGAGGTCGAGGGCCTTGAACCGGTCCATCGTCGCGGCGTCGGCGGCGTCCGCGAGGACATGGGCGAGACGCAGGTCGTCAAGGTAGTCGGGCATGCAACGAACGGTATCTGCCGAGGTCGGTGCGGGGCTACCGGGGGCGGCGCCCGAGAGCCCTTGACAGTGCCCGACGACGCGTCAAATCTGAACCGCAGGACCGGCCGCTCGCCCCGAGGGAGGCGAAGATGCCTGCAGCGCGGGAATCACTGCTGGACGCCGCTTACGCGGCACTGACGCGCCGGCCGTGGTCCGCGGTGCGGATGGTGGACGTGGCCGCCGCGGCCGGAGTCTCCCGGCAGACGCTCTACAACGAGTTCGGCAGCAAGGACGGCCTCGCCAGGGCCCTCGTCCGCAGGGAGGCCGACGGCTACCTCGCCGGCGTCGACCGCGCTCTCGCCGGGCACGGCGACCCGCGCGACCGGCTGACCGCGGCCGCCGAGTGGACCACGGCCGACGCCCGCGGCAACGCCCTGGTCCGCGCCCTGCTCACCGGATGCTGGAGCGCGGGCCTGCCCGCGCCGGCCCTCCCGGCCGTCACGTCCGCTTCCGCCGTGCCCGCCCAGCGCCGCGCCGACGGCCCGCTGCCCTCACCCGCCGACCTCGTCGCCCTCGTCCGGGACCGTGCCGTCGCCGTCCTGGCCGGCCCCGGCGTCCCCAGGAGTGACACCGCCGATCTGGCCCGTTCCTGTGAACTCGTGATCCGTCTGGCCCTGTCCTGCGTGGCCGCTCCGCCGGCCGACAACGGCGTCGCCGATCTGGTACGCGGTGCCCTGCTACGGCAGCCGGTGCCGTAGATCCGGTTCAGTGGGCGGACCCCGAAAGCTGCAGCCCGATCACGCCGACGATCACCAGCGTGATCGACACGATCTTCAGCGTCGACACCAGGTCCCCGAGGAACACCATCCCGTAAATGGCCGTCCCCGCCGCCCCGATGCCCGTCCACACCGCGTACGCGGGACCCACGTCCAGCTTCTTCAGCGCCAGGGTCAGCAGCCCGAAGCTGCCCAGCGCGAACGCGCAGAACGCCACGGTCGGCCACAGCCGGGTGAAGCCGTGGGACAGCTTCAGGCACACGGCGAAACCGGTCTCGAGCAACCCGGCCACGATGACCAGCAGCCACGCCATGTGTCGTCCTCCCGCAGTGCCACGTACGGTGACCGTTTCGCCAGGTTCGCCAGGTTCGGCAGGTTCGGGTCCGGCTCGGTGCGAGTATGCACTTACCGCCCGCACGTCCCGGCAAACACGCGGAGGTCAGTCGCCTTCGGAGTGCTCCCGTGCCGCCAGCAGCCGACGCAGGGAATACAGCCGCGCCGGATCCGCGTGCCCCTCGGCCACCCAGGCGTCCAGCGCGCAGTCCGGCTCGTCGTGACTGCACGCGCGCGGACAGCCCTCGGTGCCCGGCACCAGATCGGGGAAGGCGTGGATGACCCGGGACGGGTCGACATGGGCGAGCCCGAACGAGCGCACACCCGGGGTGTCGATCACCCAGCCCTCCGCGTCCGGCAGCGGCAGCGCCAGAGCGGAGGTCGTCGTGTGCCGCCCCCGCCCCGTCACCGCGTTGACATGCCCGGTCGAACGGCGCCGTTCCAGCGGCACCAGCGCGTTCACCAGGGTCGTCTTGCCCACCCCGGAGTGCCCCACGAACGCCGTGATCCGGCCGTCCAGCTGCTCCCGCACCCGGTTCACGGCCTCACCGCTCTCCAGCTCCGCACGGCTGGTGACGACGTACGGGATGTCGAGGTCGCCGTACAGCTCCAGCAGCTTGTCGGCCGGCGCCAGGTCCGACTTGGTCAGCACCAGCAGCGGAGTCAGGCCGCCGTCGAAGGCAGCGACCAGGCACCGGTCGATCAGCCGCGGGCGGGGCTCGGGGTCGGCGAGGGCGGTGACGACGGCGAGCTGGTCGGCGTTGGCCACGACCACCCGCTCGTAGGGGTCGTCGTCATCGGCGGTGCGGCGCAGCACCGACGTGCGCTCCTCGATCCGTACGATCCGCGCGAGCGTGTCCTTCTTTCCGGACAGATCGCCCACGATCGCCACCCGGTCGCCGACCACCGCCGCCTTGCGGCCCAGTTCCCGGGCCTTCATCGCCATGACGACCCGGTCCTCGACGAGGCACGTCAGCCGGCCCCGGTCGACGGTGAGGACCAGCCCTCCGGCGGCGTCCTCGTGCTTGGGCCGGATGTGGGAGCGCGGCCGGTTGCCCTTGCGGTTGGGGCGCGAGCGGATGTCGTCCTCGTCGGTGTGCTTGCCGTAACGGCGCATGGCGGACCCCTATGCCCCGAGCATCCCGGTCCACAGGTCGGGGAAGTCCGGCAGGGTCTTCGCCGTGGTCGCCACGTTCTCGATCTGTACGCCGTCGACCGCCAGGCCGATGACCGCGCCGGCGGTGGCCATGCGGTGGTCCTCGTAGGTGTGGAAGACCCCGCCGTGCATCCGGCGCGGGCGGATGTGCAGTCCGTCGGCGGTCTCGGTGACGTCGCCGCCGAGCTCGTTGATCTCCTTGGTGAGCGCGGCCAGCCGGTCCGTCTCGTGCAGCCGCAGATGGGCCACGCCCCGCAGGGTGGACGGGGAGTCCGCGAGGGCCGCGACGGCCGCGATGCCCGGCGTCAGCTCGCCGACCTCGCCGAGGTCCACGTCGATGCCGTGGACCGACCCGGAGCCGGTGAACACCAGCCCGTGCTCGGTCAGCTCGCAGGAGCCGCCCATCTCGGTGAAGATCTCCCGCAGCCGGTCACCCGGCTGGGTGGTACGGGCCGGCCAGTCCGGGACGACGACCGTGCCGCCGGTGACCAGCGCCGCCGCCAGGAACGGCTGGGCGTTGGACAGATCCGGCTCCACGGTCAGGTCACGGCCGAGCAACGCCCCCGGGGTGACCCGCCAGACATTGGGCTCACCCCCCGACTCGGGGGTGTCGACCTGTGCGCCCACCGCGCGGAGCATGTCGACGGTCATCCGGATGTGCGGCAGGGACGGCAGGGTCGCGCCGGTGTGCCGGACCTCCACGCCCTGGTTGAAGCGCGGCGCGGACAGCAGCAGGGCGCTGACGAACTGGGAGGACGAGGAGGCGTCGACCTCCACGGTCCCGCCGTCCAGGGCGCCGCCGCCGTGCACGGTCATCGGCAGCGCACCGCGGTCGTCGTCGTCGATCCGGGCGCCCAGCCGGCGCAGCGCGTCGATGACTCCGTTCAGGGGACGCTCGTAGGAACGCGGGTCACCGTCGAAGCGGACGGGACCGTCGGCCAGCGTGGCGACCGGGGGCAGGAACCGCATCACGGTGCCGGCGTTGCCGACGTCGACGGTGGCCGGGCCGCGCAGTCCCGTGGGCAGCACCCGCCAGGCCTCGCCCGTTCCGTCGGGGCCCACGCCTTCCTCGATCTCGATGCCCATCGCGCGCAGGGCGCCCGCCATCAGCAACGTGTCGCGCGAACGCAGCGGGCGGCGCAGCCAGCCCGGCTCGGAGGCGAGGGCGGCGAGCACGAGGGCACGGTTGGTGACCGACTTGGACCCGGGCACGTGGACCGTCGCGTCGACGGCTCCGCTTGCGTGCGGGGCGGGCCAGAGAGCGGTGTGCGCGGGGTTCGGGACCATGGGGCCACTCTATAAGGAGGGGGAGGACAAGGCCGTTCCTCACCTGCGCGTCCGTGGTGACGGACCCGCCCGCGGCTGGGTGCCCTCCCTCGGCTCACAGGCCCAGCAGCCACCTGCCCCCGCCCAGCAAGGAGCACAGCGACACCGCGTGGAACAGGAACAGCCACAGCCCCGCCGGTACGTGCGTCAGCCGGGACAGCTGATCCGCGTCCGAGTCCCCCGCACCCCCGCGCGCCCGCTTGGCCTGGAGCTCGAAGGCCGGGCGCACCCCGCCGAGCAGCAGGAACCACACCACGGCGTACGCGAAGGCTGCCTGCACCTGGGGTCCGGTCAGCCAGGACACCAGCACGAACGTGCCGCCCGTGACGAGCACCGACGCCGCACCGTAGGCGTTGCGGATCATCACCAGCATCGCCAGCAGCAGCGCCGTGGCCAGCCACAGCAGCAGCGTGATGCGCCCGGCGCCGAGCAGCGAGGCGCCGCCCAGGCCCAGCAGAGGGGGAGCGGTGTAACCGGCGGCGGCGGTGAGGATCATGCCGATGCCGTGCGGTTTGCCTCGGCTGACGGTCAGGCCGCTGGTGTCCGAGTGCAGACGTATCCCCGTCAGCGTGCGGCCGGTGAGCAGCGCCACCAGCCCGTGTCCGCCCTCGTGGGCGATGGTGACGGCGTTGCGGGACAGCCGCCACAGCCCTTGCGGTACGACGACGGCGGCCGCGGCGGCCAGGGTGACGACGACCACCCACACATCGGGGTCGGGCTGGGTGCCGGACACCTCGTCCCAGAGGGAGCCGAGCGAGGCGGACGCGGTGCTGACCATGCTTTCCATGTGTTTCGGATCGCTCCCTCTGTGCGTACGGAGTCTGGCAGTGTTGCACGTATGTGCGGACGGTATGCAGCGAGTCGCAGGCCCGAGGATCTCGCAGGAATCTTTGAGATCGAGAAGTGGGAGCCGGAGGAGACCCTGGAGCCCGACTACAACGTGGCGCCGACCAAGGAGGTCTACGCCGTCCTCGACCGTGCCCTCAAGGACGTGACGGACCCGCGCCCGGTTCGGCAGCTGCGCACGCTGAAGTGGGGACTGGTGCCCTCCTGGTCCAAGACCCCCGAGGGCGGCGCCCGGATGATCAACGCCCGCGCGGAGACCGTCCACGAGAAGCCGTCCTACCGCCGGGCCTTCTCCTCCCGGCGCTGCATCCTCCCCGCCGACGGCTACTACGAGTGGGTCACCGGCAAGCAGGAGCGGGACCTGGAGGCCGAGGGCAAGAAGAAGCGGCCCCGCAAGCAGCCCTACTTCGTGACGCCGGCCGACGGCTCGGTGTTCGCCATGGCCGGACTGTACGAGTTCTGGCGGGACAAGACGCTGCCGGACGACCACCCCCGGGCCTGGTGGGTGACCTGCTCCGTCATCACCACCGAGGCGGAGAGCAGCCCGCTCGCCGTGTCCCCGGCGGACGGCCCGCACGCCCTCGCCGAGATCCACCCGCGCATGCCGCTGATGCTCACACCGGACCGCTGGGACGCCTGGCTGGACCCGGCCCGCACCGACGCCGACGAGCTGCGCGAGCTGCTCGCCCCGCCGCCGGCCGGCCTGATGCGCGCCTACCCGGTCGCCACGGCGGTCAGCAATGTCCGCAACAACGGACCGGAGCTGCTGAAGGAGCTGGCCGCGCCGGAAGAGGGCACACTGTTCTGACGTGACCCCCGACACGACGGACGCCCCCGACACGACAGACGCGGCGGACGCGCCGGTCGCGACCGAGAACGTCGAGACCGACGCGGGCACCGCCCGCATCACCTGGCACCGCGCCCGGCACGGCCCGCGCCTCGTCCTCGCGGCGAGCCACGGCGCCGGCGGCGGCATCGAGGCCCGGGACCTCAAGGCGCTCGCCGCCGAGCTGCCCGCGCACGGTGTGACCGTCGCCCTCGTCGAACAGCCCTGGCGGGTGGCCGGCAAGAAGGTCGCCCCCGCGCCGAGGACCCTGGACACCGGCTGGCGCGGCATCTGGCCCGCGCTGGCGAAGCCGGGCCTGCCGGTGATCTCGGGCGGACGCAGCGCCGGCGCCCGCGTCGCCTGCCGCACCGCCACCGAACTCGGCGCCCACGCGGTGCTCGCCCTGAGCTTCCCCCTGCACCCGCCGGGCAGGCCCGAGAAGTCCCGTGCCGGCGAACTGCTGGGCGCGGGCAGGCCCACGCTCGTCGTCCAGGGCGCCAACGACCCGTTCGGCAGGCCCGAGGAGTTCCCGGAAGGCACGTTCGAACTGGCCGAGGTCCCCCACGGCGGTCACGGCTTCGCCGTGCCCAAACGGGCGGACATCACACAGGAGGAGGCCCTGGCGGTCGTGACCGACGCCGTCGTGCGGTGGGTCGGCGCACTCGGCTGAGGACCGGGAATGCCCGTGGGGCCCCCACTGTTGGGACGGACGTATGTGCCGGTCGACGGCACCACCGTCGTAGGAGAGGAAGTCCGCCGCATGGGTTCCACGTTCTGCCCGAGCCGCAGTGCCCGCGCCGATCTGGACTGGACGGTGCTGCACGCGGCCAAGACCGCCCCTGTTCGGGCGGCGGGCGGACCGGATCGTCGTCTATCCTCCGATTCGGGTGAGACCGGTTTTGGTCTCACGACAACACTGGAGGAGGTGGGTCCGGTTCCCGGTACCGACGCAGGGACCGAACACGGCCAGGCGGAGCAGCCCGAGGGCCAGGGCAGCAAGAGCGCGGAGTCGACCGCGGAGCGCAGCGCGCGCTTCGAGCGGGACGCGCTCGAGTTCCTCGACCAGATGTATTCGGCCGCGCTGCGTATGACGCGCAACCCCGCCGACGCCGAGGACCTGGTCCAGGAGACGTACGCCAAGGCGTACGCGTCCTTCCACCAGTTCCGCGAAGGCACCAACCTCAAGGCGTGGCTGTACCGGATCCTCACCAACACCTTCATCAACTCCTACCGCAAGAAGCAGCGTGAACCGCAGCGCAGCGCGGCCGAGGAGATCGAGGACTGGCAGCTCGCGCGCGCCGAGTCACACATGTCCACAGGTCTGCGCTCCGCGGAGTCGCAGGCGCTGGACCACCTGCCGGACTCGGACGTCAAGGAAGCACTCCAGGCGATCCCGGAGGAGTTCCGCATCGCGGTGTATCTCGCCGATGTCGAGGGCTTTGCCTACAAGGAGATCGCCGACATCATGGGGACACCCATCGGTACGGTGATGTCCCGGCTGCACCGGGGCCGCCGCCAGCTGCGCGGCATGCTCGAGGACTACGCGCGCGAGCGCGGGCTGGTCCCGGCCGGTGCCGGAGAGTCGAACGAAGCGAAAGGCTCGAGGTCATGAGCTGCGGAGAGCCGCACGAGACGGATTGCAGCGAAATCCTCGATCATCTCTACGAGTTCCTCGACCGTGAGATGCCGGATTCCGACTGCGTGAAGTTCGAGCACCACTTCGAGGAATGCTCGCCCTGCCTGGAGAAGTACGGGCTCGAGCAGGCGGTGAAGAAGCTGGTGAAGCGCTGCTGCGGGCAGGACGACGTGCCGGGCGACCTGCGTTCCAAGGTCATGGGGCGGATCGACGTGATCCGCTCCGGCCAGGCCGTGCCCGACCAGGACGTCGAGGCCAGCCCGCAGGAGTCCTGACTTCCTGCCGCCCCCCGGCCTCCGTGTCACTCGTACGTGCTAATCCGCGGGTTATCGGCCCCTGGAGGCACCCTCCGTCGTCCTAGGCTCCAGAGCCTGGCGGACGGCGGCAGGGCGAGTGCGGCGGGCACGGGCGGGGAGGGGCTCATGGAGGCGTTACCGGCACGGGCCCGTGCATATGTCGCCGGTGTCGCCCTGCTGGCCCTGCTCTGTCTGCTCCCCTTCCCGTCGCCGGGAGTCCTGCCGGACGCCCGTGTTCCCTGGTGGCCGGTCCTCCTGCTCGCCGCGCTGTACGCCGGCTGTGAGCGCCTCGCCCGGTCGCGCCTCGTCGCCGCCCCGCACCTGGGCGGCACCTTCCATCCCGTCCTGCTCGCCGGGGCTTTCCTGCTGCCGCCGCACGCCGCGGCGCTGGTCGCGCTGCCCGGGGCACTGCTGCTTCCGGTGCAGCAGCGGCCGTACCTGGTCCGAAGGCTCTGGCGGGCCGCTCAGCTGGTGCTCGCCGTATGGACCGCGAGCCGTGTCCATCTGGCGGTCGGGGGCCGGGCCACCGTGGCGGACTGCGACGTACCCGGCGCGCTCGCGGCGGCCGGGGCCGCGGTGCTGGCGTTCTGCCTGGTGCTCACCCTGCTCGACGGCGGCATCCTGGCACTGACGTCCGGTGTGCTCCCGCGCGGGAGACGGACGGCGGCCCCGGCCGTGTGGTGGCGCCGGTTCCTGAGGTCGCTGCCACCGCTCGCCGTGCACGGTCTCGCCGGGCTCATGATGGCGCTGCTGTGGCGCAGTGCGTACGGCCCCGTGGCGGCCCTGTTCGTGCTGCTGCCGATGGGTGTCTCCTGGTGGGCGTTCGCCCAGTACCACCGTGAGCGGGCGGCCCACCGGGCCACGATCCGCGCGCTCGTCCAGGCCGTCGACATCAAGGACGGCTACACACGCGGGCACAGCGAGCGCGTCGGACGGGCGTCCGTGATGATCGCGCGGGAACTCGGCCTGGACGACGAACGCGTCGAGGTGCTGCGCTTCGCGGGCATCCTGCACGACGTCGGCAAACTCGGCGTGCCCACCCGGCTGCTCACCAAGAACGGTCCGCTGACCCCCGAGGAACGCCGGGTGATCGAACTGCACCCCGAGTACGGGCACGAGATGGTGCGGGGGATCTCCTTCCTCGGTGAGGCCCGCGCGGCGGTGCTGCACCACCACGAACGGCTGGACGGCTCCGGCTATCCCTACGGTCTGGCGGGCGGTCAGATCCCCGAGTCCGCCCGGGTGGTCGCGGTGGCCGACGCCTTCGACGCGATGACCTCCACCCGCTCCTACAGCAGGGCACGGCCCGTCCCGGTGGCGCTGGACGAGCTCCGCCGGTGCGAGGGAACCCACTTCGACCCGCGGATGGTGGACGCGCTGGTACGGGCGATCGGCCGGAGGGGATGGAATCCGGCGGTGACCGCCGACGAGGTCCTCCCACCCACCGGCGTGCCCGCCGACGAGGTCTTCCCACCCACCGGCGTGCCCGCCGACGGGGGCCCGTCCGCCGCATCGGCCACCGACCGGCCCGGGGTGCGCCGGTGAGGCCGCGGCTGCACACCGTCGTGCACGTCTGTGCGGGCGTCCTCGCCGCCGGTTCCCTCGGCAGCACCCTCTACAACGGCGTCGAGGACCGGGGTGTCGCCCTGGCCTTCGGGGTGCTCATCGCCGTCGGTGAGCTCACCCGGCGAGGCGGGACCCGGATCCGGGAGGCCGCGCCGCTCGCCGCCGCCGGATCGCTGTCGTACGCGCTGCTCGGGGAGGTCGCGGGACGACCGGCTCCGCACGGGGCCGCCCAGGTGGTCACCGTGGTGCTCGCCGCGTCCCTGCTCGGCAGCGTGCCGCAGGTCGGGCGCGGCGACGGCCCCGTCCTCGACCCGCCGGCCCGTCGGGTGCTGACCGTCGGATTGGTCGCCGTGTGCTTCCAGCCCCTGTACGGCCGGGGCGTGTTCGACGACTGGGGCGGACCCGCGCACGCGCTGCTGCTGCTCGCCCTGCTGTCCCTCACCGCGCTGTGCGACGCCGTACTCGCCGCCGTCCTGGAACACTCCCGCACCGGCTGGCCCTTCCCGCCGTTGCTGCGCGACGAACTGCGGGCCATTCCCGGCATCGGGGCCGCCGTGATCGCCACGGGCGCGGTGATGGCGCTCGGGGTCGCGGTCGTGGGGCTGTGGGCGCTGCCCGTCTTCTCCGTGCCCCTGCTGCTCGCACAGTTGTCCTACCGGAGGTACGCCGCCGTGCGCGCCACCTACCGGCAGACCATCGCCTCCCTCGCCCGGGCCACCGAGATCGCCGGATACACCCCCGCCGGGCACGCCCGCCGGGTCGCCGAACTCAGCCAGGCAGTGGGCCGGGACCTCGGGCTGACCGAGCCCGAGCTGACCGTGCTGGAGTACGGCGCACTGATGCACGACATCGGTCAGCTCAGCCTTGTCGACCCGGTGGCCGCGGGGGCCACCGCCCTCCTGCCGGTCTCCGAGCAGCGGCGGATCGCACTGCTGGGTGGCGCCGTGGTGCGCCAGAGCGGAGTCGACCCCCGGGTGGCGGGCATCGTCGAACGCCAGGCCGATCCGTACGGGGAGCAGCCGCTCGCCGCGCGGATCGTCCGGGTGGCGAACGCGTACGAGGAGAAGTCCCGGGAAGGAGGTCCCGGCGGGCCGCTCACCGCCCTGGAGGAACTGCGGCTCGGTACCGCTGGGGAGTACGCGCCGGAGGTCGTCGAAGCACTGGCCCGGGTCCTGTCCCGGAACCCGGAGGGGGAGCGTTGAGGAGGGACCCCACGTGGTGAGAGCCGCGAAGAGGCCTGTCTGACCCCGTGCGAGGCTGGGTAACCCATGGGTAATGAGCGTCCTCGTGGCCGTACGTGGTTGGATGCGAAGGAGAGGGTGTCCGGGGGCGCGGATCGGAACAGCCGGCCCACCGAACGGAACTGGCAGGCGGGAATCGTGAGGATCTTCGGCAAGGTACGGCACCGGCCCTCCGCCTCCTGGCGGCAGGCCACGGACCGTGCGTTCACGCTCATCGGCGACGGCCGGTACGAGGACGCGGGAGCGCTGCTGACACGTGCCGCCGATCTGGAACCCTGGCTGTCGGAGTCCTGGTTCAACCTCGCGTTGCTGCACAAGTTCCGCCACGACTGGGAGCAGGCGCGCGCCGCCGGTCTGCGGGCCGTGGCACTGCTCGACCGGGACACCGGCGCTCCCGACTGGTGGAACGTCGGCATCGCCGCCACCGCCCTGCAGGACTGGCCGCTGGCCCGGCGGGCCTGGCAGGCCTACGGGCTCAAGGTTCCCGGCCCGGCCAACGACTCCGGCGAGCCCCTCGGCATGGACCTGGGCAGCGCGGCCGTACGGCTGTCCCCGGAGGGGGAGGCGGAGGTCGTGTGGGGCCGGCGCCTCGACCCCGCCCGGGTCGAGGTGCTGTCCATTCCGCTGCCGTCCTCCGGGCGACGCTGGGGCGAGGTCGTCCTGCACGACGGCGTGCCGCACGGCGAGCGCAGCACCGCCGCCGGGCACACCTACCCGGTGTTCGACGAGATCGAGTTGTGGGCGCCGTCGCCGGTGCCGACCTGGGTGGTACTGCTGGAGGCCGCGTCCGAGGCCGACCGGGACGCGCTGGAGCAGCTGGCCTCCGACGCCGGGTTCGCCGCCGAGGACTGGTCGTCCTCCGTGCGGCTGCTGTGCCGGATGTGTTCGGAGTCGCGGATGCCGTCCGACGAGGGCGAGGGCGAGCACCTCGACCCGCACGACCACAGCGAGCCGGGGCATCCCGGGCCGCTGGGCCATGTCACGGACGGACAGTTGTGGGTGCCGGAGCGCGAATGCGGGCTTGCCGCGCCGGCTTCGCTGGTCCGGGGGTTGTTGGACGGGTGGGTTGCGGACAGCCCGGACTCGCGGGACTGGCGGGATCTCGAAGAGGTGTGCTGAGACCGCTCCCCGGGCGCGGGTTCGTGGGGGTTGACCGCGCCCACGCGCGGAGCGGCCCGTCGACGCGGTCCCGCGCCCCTGCCGGGGCGCGTTTCCCCGTACCCTGTATCGAGCATCCCCCTGGGTTTCACTGAGGAAGGCGTACGTCGGTCATGGCTCAGCAGGACACCGATCAGCAGCACGCGGGCGTGCTCCCCGTGGACGACGAGGGATACGTCATCGACACGGAGGACTGCGAGGAGCGCGAGGCGGCCTGGCGGGAGCGCGGCACCTCGCGCCCGATCACGGTGGTCGGCAATCCGGTGCTCCACAAGGAGTGCAAGGACGTCACGGACTTCGGCGAGGAGTTCCAGCAGCTGGTCGCCGACATGTTCGCCAGCCAGCGCACCGCCGAGGGCGTGGGCCTGGCCGCCAACCAGATCGGCGTCGACCTCAAGGTCTTCGTCTACGACTGCCCTGACGACGAGGGCGCGCGGCACACCGGTGTGATCTGCAACCCGAAGCTGGTCGATCTGCCCGCCGAGCGGCGCCGACTGGACGACAGCAGCGAGGGCTGTCTGTCGGTGCCCACCGCTTACGCGTCGCTGGCTCGTCCGGACTACGCCGAAGTGACCGGGCAGGACGAGAAGGGCAACCCGGTGCGGGTACGCGGCACGGGCTACTTCGCACGGTGTTTGCAGCACGAGACCGACCACCTCTACGGCTACCTGTACATCGACCGGCTGTCCAAGCGGGAGCGGAAGGCCGCCCTGCAGCAGATGGCCGAGAACGAGCCGCGCTACCCCGTGGTCGCGGGCGACTGACCAGGGGCAGAAGCCCTTCACCGCCTCGCGCAGCACGCCCGGCCGGGACCTCTCTCCGGCCGGGCGTTCGGTCGTCCGTGCGCGCCTGAGAAGTAGCGAAAGAAGCAAATCCGTTCCCAGAGCGGTCAGTTGTGGTGCTGAATAGAGGTGCGGGGATACGCACGGCGTGCGCCCGGCACGGGGGGCCGGGCACGCGGCAACTGGCGGCTGAGAGGGGATTGTTCGTGCATGCTTTGTCACACGGCACCACATCGACACCGACCACCATCGCGGTTCCACCGGCGCTGTCCCTTCCGGTGATCGAGGCGGCGTTTTCCCGGAAACTCCACCCGTATTGGCCGAGGCTTCAGGAGACGACCAGGGCGTGGCTGCTCGAAAAGCGGCTCATGCCGGCGGACAAGGTGGAGGAATATGCCGACGGCCTGTGCTACACCGACCTTATGGCGGGGTACTACATAGGCGCCCCCGACGAGGTCCTGCAGGCGATAGCGGACTACAGCGCGTGGTTCTTCGTCTGGGACGACCGGCACGACCGCGACGTCGTGCACGGCCGCCCCGCCGCCTGGCAGCGGCTGAAGGAACGGCTGCACAGTGCCCTCGACAGCCCCGACGACCACCTGAGTCACGAGGATCCCGTGGTCGCGGGGCTCGCGGACAGTGTGCGGCGGCTGTACGCGTTCCTGCCGGACAGTTGGAACGCCCGGTTCGCCCGGCACTTCCACACGGTGATCGAGGCGTACGACCGTGAATTCCACAACCGTACGGAGGGAATCGTCCCCACCGTCGAAGAATATCTGGAACTGCGCCGGCTCACCTTTGCGCACTGGATCTGGACCGATCTGCTGGAACCGAGTGCGGGCGGTGAACTCCCGGACGCGGTACGGAAGAACCCGGCGTACCGGAAAGCGGCACTGCTCAGTCAGGAATTCGCCGCCTGGTACAACGATCTGTGCTCATTGCCGAAGGAAATAGCGGGCAGCGAGGTCCACAATCTCGGAATCAGTCTCGTCATCCATGAGGGACTGACACTGGAAGAAGCGATCGCCGACGTGAGGCACCGAGTACAGGAATGCATTCGCGAATTTCAGGAAGCCGAACGGGAAGCCTTACGGTTCGCCGACGTCCTCGACGACGGCACAGTGGGAGGAAAGGAAACGAGCGCTGCCGTACGCGCATGCGTCGGCAACATGCGGAACTGGTTCAGTTCCGTCTACTGGTTCCACCACGAGTCCGGCCGGTACCGGATCGACAGCTGGGACGACCGGTCCACGCCCCCGTACGTCAACAACGAAGCGGCAGGTGGGAAATGACCGTCGAGTCGGTGGAACCCGGAGCAACCGCGGCGACCGCACTGCGCGAGCCGCCCCTGGCCGGCGGAGGAGTCCCCCTCCTCGGCCACGGCTGGAAACTGGCGCGCGATCCGCTCGCCTTCATGTCCCGACTGCGTGACCACGGTGAGGTCGTACGACTGAGGATCGGGCCGAAGACGGTGTACGCCGTCACCACCCCCGCCCTCACCGGGGCGGTGGCACTCAGCCCCGACTACATCATCGCCGGACCGCTGTGGGAGTCCCTGCAGGACCTGCTCGGCGAGGAGGGCGTGGCCACCGCCAACGGCCCGCTGCACCGCCGTCAGCGCCGCACCATTCAGCCCGCGTTCAAGCTCGAGGCGATCCCCGCGTACGGGCCGATCATGGTGGAAGAGGCGTACGCGCTCGTGGAGCGCTGGCGCTCCGGTGAGGAACTGGACGTCACGAGGGAGTCCTTCCACGCGGCCGTCCGGGTCTCCGCCCGCTGCCTGATGCGTGGCGGCTACATGGACGCCCGGGCCGACCGTATCTGTGCCGACCTCGCGACGCTGTTCAGCGGCATGTACCAGCGCATGGTGGTACCGCTCGGACCGCTCTACAAGGTGCCGCTTCCGGCCAACCGGGAATTCAACCGGGCCCTGGCCGATTTGCACGTCCTGGTGGACGAGATCGTCGCCGACCGACGGGCAAGCGGTCAAAAGCCGGACGATTTGCTGACGGCTTTGCTAGAGGCGAAGGATGACAATGGGGAGCCCATCGGGGAACAGGAGATCCACGATCAGGTCATCGCCATACTCACCCCCGGCAGCGAAACCGTCGGAGCCACGGTCATGTCGCTCCTCCTGGTTCTCACCGAACACCCGGACCTCGGTGACAAGATCCGCGACGAGGTGAAAAGCGTCGTCGGTGACCGTCCCATCGCATTCGAGGACGTCCGAAAGCTGACGTACACCGCGAATGTCGTCACCGAGACCCTGCGACTGTATCCGGCCGTATGGATATTGACGCGCCGCGCGGTGGCGGACACGGAACTCGGCGGATACCGCATTCCCAAGGGGGCGGACCTCATCTACAGCCCTTACGCCATCCAGCGCGACCCGCGGTCGTATGAGCGGAACGAGGAGTTCGACCCCGACCGCTGGCTTCCGGAGCGGGCCCGGGACGTGCCCAAGTACGCGATGAGCCCGTTCAGTGTCGGCAACCGGAAGTGCCCCAGCGACCACTTCTCGATGGCCGAGCTCACGCTCATCACCGCGGTGGTCGCCTCGGCCTATCGGTTCGAGCACGCGTCCGGTTCCGACATCCGGCCCCGGATCGGCATCACGCTCCGGCCGCGCAGGTTGATGCTGCGGGCACTGCCCCGCTGACCGCCCGGCCGACGTGCGTTCAGGCGGCCTCCGGGCCCCTGAACGTGCGCCGGTAGGCCTGCGGGGTGGTCCCCACGGCGCGTACGAAGTGGTGGCGCAGTGCCGCCGCGTTGCCGAATCCGGTCCGGGCCGCGATCGCGTCCACCGTCTCGTCCGTCGCCTCCAGCAGATGCTGGGCCAGGAGCACCCGCTGGCCAAGGATCCAGCGGTAGGGCGTGGTGCCGGTCTCCTGCTGGAAGCGGCGGGCGAAGGTGCGCGGGGACATATGAGCGCGGGCGGCGAGCTGCTCGACGGTGGTCTCCTCGTCGAGATGCCGCTCCATCCACACCAGTACCTCGGAGACGGTGTCGCCCTTGGACTGCGGCAGCGGGCGCTCGATGTACTGGGCCTGGCCGCCGTCGCGGTGCGGAGGCACCACCATGCGCCGGGCGATCTTGTTGGCGACCTCCGGGCCCTGCTCCTTGCGCACCAGGTGCAGACAGGCGTCGATGCCGGCGGCGGTGCCCGCGGAGGTGATGACGGGGTCCTCGTCGACGTAGAGCACATCCGGCTCGACGGTCAGATCGGGATATCGCCTGGTCAGCGCCTCCGCGTGCTTCCAGTGGGAGGTGACCCGCCGGCCGTCGAGCAGTCCGGCGGCGGCGAGTACGAAGACGCCGGAGCAGACGCTGAGTACCCGGGCGCCCCGGTCCACGCCCCGGCGCAGGGCGTCCAGCAGCTCGGGTGGGAACTCCCGGGACACGTAGGAGGCACCGGCGGGCACGGCGATGAGGTCCGCCGCCTCCAGGCGCTCCAGACCGTGCTCGACCTGGAGGGAGAAGCCCGTGTTGGTGCGCACCGCGGGACCGTCGGCCGAAACGACGGCGAAGTCGTAGACCGGCAGCCCGTCGTCGCTGCGGTCGATGCCGAAGACCTCGCAGACGACGCCGAGTTCGAAGGGGTTCACACCGTCGAGGAGGACGGCGGCCACGTTCTGGAGCATGACGCCAGTGTGCCCCGTCCTTGGCGGTAAATCGAGGGTGCGCGGCAGTCCTGCCACTGTTGGTAAGGAGCGTAGGGAAGAACACTGGTGTTCATGGATACGACGCAGATGGAAGCACTGATCGCGATGGTGGCCGTTCTCGGCCTGTTCGTCTTCATGACCCTCCCCGCGCTGATCGGCATCGCGCAGGACCGGCGGACCGATCGGCAGATCGAGCGGGCCGAGGCCACCCGCGCGGCAGCCGCACGCGATGCCGTGCCGGCCGCCGCCGGGCCCCGCGCCGTGCCGGCCGCCACCCGCCGGGCGCAGGGTGCCGCCTCGGCCCGCGCCGCGCGAGCGGCGTGAGGCGGCACCGGGGCACACCGGTTCCTAGAAGTCCTCGTCCAGGTCGACGGTGCCCTCCACGGCGACCTGGTACGCGGACGGACGCCGCTCGAAGAAGTTCGTCAGCTCCTGGACGCCCTGGAGCTCCATGAAGGAGAACGGGTTCTCCGAGCCGTACACCGGTGCGAAGCCCAGTCGCACCAGCCGCTGGTCCGCGACGCACTCCAGGTACTGCCGCATCGACTCGGTGTTCATGCCCGGCAGCCCGTCCCCGCACAGGTCACGTGCGAACTGCAGCTCCGCCTCGACCGCCTCGCGCAGCATGTCCGTGATCTGCTGCCCGAGTTGCTCGTCGAACAGCTCCGGCTCCTCCTTGCGCACGGTGTCGACCACGTCGAAGGCGAAGGACATGTGCATCGTCTCGTCGCGGAACACCCAGTTGGTGCCCGTCGCCAGACCGTGCAGCAGGCCCCGGCCACGGAACCAGTAGACGTAGGCGAAGGCCCCGTAGAAGAACAGGCCCTCGATGCACGCGGCGAAGCAGATCAGGTTCAGCAGGAAGCGGCGGCGGTCCGACCGCGTCTCCAGCCGGTCGATCTTCTCCACCGAGTCCATCCACCTGAAGCAGAACGCGGCCTTCTCCCGGATGGACGGGATGTTCTCCACGGCCGCGAAGGCCGCAGCCCGGTCGTCGGGGTCGGGCAGATAGGTGTCCAGCAGCGTCAGGTAGAACTGGACGTGCACGGCCTCCTCGAACAACTGTCGCGACAGGTACAGCCGCGCCTCCGGGGAGTTGATGTGCTTGTACAGCGTCAGCACCAGGTTGTTCGCCACGATGGAGTCACCGGTGGCGAAGAAGGCCACCAGCCGCCCGATGAGGTGCCGCTCCTTCGGGGTGAGCTTCGCCAGGTCGGCCACGTCCGAGTGGAGGTCCACCTCCTCCACGTGCCAGGTGTTCCTGATGGCGTCCCGGTAGCGCTCGTAGAAGTCGGGGTAGCGCATGGGGCGCAGCGTCAGCTCGAAGCCGGGGTCGAGCAGGTTCTTCGTGGTCATCACTGACAGGCCTCGCAGGACTCGGGGTTTTCCAGGGAGCAGGCGAC
Organism: Streptomyces sp. NPDC031365; assembly: GCF_055569765.1. Lineage (NCBI taxonomy): Bacteria > Bacillati > Actinomycetota > Actinomycetes > Kitasatosporales > Streptomycetaceae > Streptomyces > Streptomyces sp. NPDC031365. Next base: position 103,538 of record NZ_JBVIIM010000016.1, read on the forward strand.
GGCCTCGGGGGCCGGGCCCGCCTGCACGGGGACGGCGGTTCGGGCCGCGGCGCGGGCGATCCGGGTCGCCGGGCGGGACCGCAGGTAGTACGTGGTCTTCAGGCCCCGCTTCCAGGCATAGGCGTACATCGAGGAGAGCTTGCCGATGGTCGGCGTCTGAAGGAACAGGTTGAGCGACTGCGCCTGGTCCAGGAACGGGGTGCGGGCGGCAGCCATGTCGATCAGGCCGCGCTGCGGGATCTCCCACGCCGTGCGGTACAGCCGGCGCACCTCCTCGGGGATCCACGCGAAGTCCTGCACCGAGCCGCCCGCCTCGCGCAGTGCCTCACGGGTGCGCGCGTCCCACACGCCCAGTCGCTTGAGGTCGTCCACCAGGTACGAGTTGACCTGCAGGAACTCCCCGGACAGCGTCTCGCGCTTGAACAGGTTGGACACCTGCGGCTCAATGCACTCGTACACGCCCGCGATCGACGCGATGGTGGCGGTGGGCGCGATCGCCAGCAGCAGCGAGTTGCGCATCCCGGTGGCCGCGATCCGAGTCCGCAGCGCCGCCCAGCGCTCCGGCCAGGCGAGGTCCGTGTCGTAGTGGTCGTGGTGCAGCACGCCCCGGGCGGTGCGGGTCTTCTCCCAGGCCGGGAGCGGGCCGTCCCGCTCGGCGAGTTCGGCGGAGGTCTCGTACGCGGCGAGCATGATCCGCTCGGCGAGCTTCGTGGAGAGCGCCTTCGCCTCCGGGGAGTCGAAGGGCAGCCGCAGTGCGAAGAAGACGTCCTGCAGGCCCATGGCGCCGAGACCGACGGGGCGCCACCGGGCGTTGGAACGGCCCGCCTGTTCGGTCGGATAGAAGTTGATGTCGACGACCCGGTCGAGGAACGTCACAGCCGTACGCACCGTCTCGTCGAGGCGCTCCCAGTCGATGTCCCCGTGCGCCACGAAGGCACCCAGGCTGACCGACCCCAGGTTGCAGACCGCCGTCTCCCCGTCGTCGGTGACCTCAAGGATCTCCGTGCACAGGTTCGAGGAGTGAATGACGTGGCCCGGCTCGGCGGTCTGGTTGGCCGTGCGGTTGGCGGTGTCCTTGAAGGTCATCCAGCCGTTGCCCGTCTGCGCGAGGGTACGCATCATCCGGCCGTACAGCTCGCGCGCCGGGAGCGTCCTGCGCGCCAGACCCTTGGCCTCGGCGGCCCGGTACGCCGCGTCGAACTCCTCGCCCCACAGGTCGACCAGTTCCGGCACGTCCGCAGGGGAGAACAGAGACCACTGCGCGTCCGCGTCCACCCGGCGCATGAACTCGTCCGGCACCCAGTGCGCGAGATTCAGATTGTGCGTACGGCGGGCGTCCTCACCGGTGTTGTCACGCAGTTCCAGGAACTCCTCGATGTCCGAGTGCCAGGTCTCCAGGTAGACCGCCGCAGCGCCCTTGCGCCGCCCGCCCTGGTTCACGGCGGCGACCGAGGCGTCCAGCGTCTTCAGGAACGGGACGATGCCGTTGGAATGCCCGTTGGTGCCGCGGATCAGCGAACCCCGGGCGCGGATGCGGGAGTAGGCCAGGCCGATGCCGCCGGCGTGCTTGGAGAGCCGGGCGACCTGGTGGTAGCGGTCGTAGATCGAGTCCAGCTCGTCCCTGGGGGAGTCCAGGAGGTAGCAGGACGACATCTGGGGGTGCCGGGTGCCGGAGTTGAACAGCGTGGGGGAGGAAGGCAGATAGTCCAGGCGGCTCATCAGCCCGTACAGGGCGGCGACCTCGTCCACCGAGCGGGCGCCGTCGTCCGCGGCGAGACCGGCGGCGACCCGCAGCAGGAAGTGCTGGGGTGTCTCGACGACCTTGCGGGTGACCGGATGCCGCAGCAGGTAGCGGCTGTGCAGGGTGCGCAGACCGAAGTAGCCGAAGCGGTCGTCGGCACGGGTGTCGATGAGCGCGTCCAGGCGGGCGGAGTGCCGCCGGACGAACGCGGCGGTCCGGTCCGCGATCAGACCCTCGCGGTGCCCGGTCGCGACGGACCCGGTGAACGAGGTGACGTCCTGCGAGGCGGCCTCGGCGCGGATGCCGATGGTCAGCAGCCGGGCGGCGAGCCGGGAGTAGGCCGGGTCCTCGGAGATCAGCCCGGCCGCCGCCTCGGTGGCCAGGTCCCGAAGCTCCGACTCGTCGGCGGCCGCGGACCGGCCGCGCAGCGCGGCGGCGGCGACCCGGCCGGGGTCGGCGTCGGGCAGGTCGGCGGTCAGCTCGGTCAGGGTCCGCAGCAGCGCGGTACCGGGACCGTCGCTCACCCGGGTCACGTCGATCGCTGGAGCCGTATCGGCTGGCGCGATGGTCACGTGGGGCTCTCCCTCGCTCGGCACAGGGCCTCGACGAGGGCTGGGGGCAGCACACGAGCGCACAGGGCGTCGCGCGTCCACCGGCCCATTCCGCGAGGCCCGGACGTCCACGCACCCGGACCGGACGGCCGGGCGCGCTGTCGGCAGGTCCTCGGACTAGACCCCCTGCACACCTCAGCGTGGGCAGGGAGGGGTACACCGTTGCGGGACAGTTCCGGATTCGCACCGGATTCCCCTGCGGCGACAGCGAGCATGAGCATACATCTTGTGTCAGGCCCTGCTGGCAGCCCCATATGTTGTGTCGCGCTGCTCTCAGAGGGGCAACTCGTAGGTGATGAGCACGATGTCGTCCAGGTCCGGCAGCGGGTTCCAGTCGCGCTCGGGGGTGCGGGTGAAGCCGAGCCGTTCGTAAATGCGGTGGGCGGAGTACATGGTGCGCTGCGTCGACAGCACGATCCGCCGGCATCCTTCGGCCGCCCGCGCCCGGTCGACGCAGGCGCGCACCAGGGCCTCCCCGGCGCCCCGGCCCCGGCCCGCGCGCGCCACCGCAAGCATCCGCATCTCCGTCTCGCCCGGCCCCGCGATGTCGGCCATCGGACCGGGACCCGGCACGAAGGTCACCCCGCCCAGCACCGTCCCGTGCTCCTCGGCGACCAGCACCTCGGCGGCCGCCGCCCGCTTCGCCACGTCCCGGAGCTCACCGAGATAGCCGTCGCTCTCTCCGAAGTCCAGCAGGCCGTCCAGCAGATAGGCCTGCGCGGTGATCTCACCGAGCTCCGCGTACTCGCCGGGCCTCACCGGCCGGATCACGATGTCCATGCGGCGAGTGTGCCGTACGGGTAAGACAACGGGCCCCCGGATTCGCCGGCGGCCCGTCGCCCGGTGCGGCGGTGGCGTCAGTGGGCGCTGCCCGCCGTGGCCGGCGGGAGCTCCACCTTGACGCCGGCGTCGCCCGCGTCCGCCGTGTAGTCCTCCGGCTTGGTCTGGTCGATGCCCTCGGGCGCCTTGAGGGCCCGCATGACGAAGGTCAGGACGACCGTGACCACCACGTTGAGCACGAAGGCGGTGAGACCGATGTAGCCGATCTCGCCGATGCCCGGGATCTCCTTCGCGGACCCGCCGAAGTGCTTCTGCGTCGGCGAGGCCACCCCGTACGCGGCGACCGTGCCGTAGATCATGCCGACCGCCCAGCCGCCGATCAGTGCCCAGCGGTGGAACCAGCGGGTGAACAGGCCGCCCACCAGTGCCGGGAAGGTCTGCAGGATCCAGATGCCGCCGAGCAGCTGGAAGTTGATGGCGACGGTCTTGTCCATGGTCAGCACGAAGGCCAGCGCACCCACCTTCACCAGCAGGGACACGATCTTGGAAACCTGGGTTTCCTGTTTCGGCGTCGCGTCCGGCTTGAGGAAGTCCTTGTAGATGTTGCGGGTGAACAGGTTCGCCGCCGCGATCGACATGATCGCCGCCGGCACCAGCGCGCCGATGCCGATCGCCGCGAAGGCCACGCCCGCGAACCAGGCCGGGAACATGTTCTCGAACAGCTGCGGGATCGCCAGCTGGCCGTTGCTGACCTTGACCCCGGCCGCGATCGCCATGAAGCCGAGCAGCGCCAGCAGGCCCAGCATCAGCGAGTACAGGGGGAGGATCGTGGTGTTGCGGCGGATCACCTCACGGCTGCGCGAGGACAGCGTCGCCGTGATCGAGTGCGGGTACATGAACAGCGCGAGCGCCGAGCCCAGCGCCAGCGTGGCGTACGTCCACTGGCCCGCCTCACCCGGCACCAGTGAGCCGCGCGGCGCGCCCGTGGCCGGGTTGGTCTCGCTGTACGCCTCCCTCGCGGAGGCGAAGATCTCGTCGAAGCCGCCCAGCTTGACCGGGATGTAGATGATCGCCACCACGATCACGATGTAGATCAGCGCGTCCTTGACGAACGCGATCAGCGCGGGGGCCCGCAGACCCGACGAGTACGTGTACGCCGCGAGCACACCGAAGGCGATCAGCAGCGGCAGGTCCTTGATGAACCAGTTGGTGTCCTCGCCGCCACCAATGCCCATCACGTCCAGCACGGCCTGGATGCCGACCAGTTGCAGCGCGATGTACGGCATCGTCGCCAGTATGCCGGTGACCGCGACGGCCAGCGACAGCCCCTTGGAGCCGAACCGGCCGCGCACGAAGTCGGAGGTCGTCACATAGCCGTGCTTGTGCGACACCGACCACAGACGGGGCAGGAAGGTGAAGATCAGCGGGTACACCAGGATCGTGTACGGCACCGCGAAGAAGCCGGCCGCGCCCGCCGCGTAGATCGCCGCCGGTACGGCCACGAAGGTGTACGCGGTGTACAGGTCGCCGCCGAGCAGGAACCAGGTGACCCAGGTGCCGAAGGAACGCCCGCCCAGGCCCCACTCGTCGAGGCTGTGCTCGTTCTCGGCCTTGCGCCAGCGCGCGGCCATGAAGCCCATCGCCGTGACGAGCAGGAAGAAGAAGATGAAGACGGCGAGTGCCACGCCGTTGACGCCGTCGTTCACTGTGACGCACCGCCCTTCGAGGCCGAGCGGGCGCGCTGGTCACGCTGCCAGAGCTTGTAGGCGGTCATCGTCAGGACGGTGGAGATCAGCACCCACAGCATCTGGTACCAGTAGAAGAACGGAATGCCGATGACGACGGGGTCGGTCTTCGCGTACGAACCGACCCACAGCATGGCAACGAATGGTGCGACGAGACAGAGGGCGATGACGACGCGCATGGGCGTCACCACCGGCCCTCCTGCGGTTTCTCGGGTTTGTGTCATCAGACGGTTCCATTCCCTCACTGATCACCGGCGGTAATGCGCAGGGAAATCTAGGTCAGGGCGCGGCGCGGTCGTAACCCCTCGTCGGCACAGCGGTATTCAGGCGCGGCTCAACCGAGAGGCAACAGCAACGAAAACCTTGTCAACCACCCGGTTCGCCGGATTTGCCAACCGGTTCGAGCCGTTCAGGGGCGGTTCCGGGGCCGACCCGTGATCACTCGTAAGAGTGATGCCGCACCAGTCCCGGACGGGATGCCGGATCAGTCCTGGGGGCGCTTCAGGCGGGCGACGAACTTGTACCGGTCCCCCCGGTACACCGACCGCACCCACTCCACCGGCTGTCCGTCCCGGTCCCGCGAGTGCCGGGACAGCATCAGCATCGGCAGGCCGACATCGGTACCGAGCAGGCCGGCCTCGCGCGGGGTGGCCAGGGACGTCTCGATCGTCTCCTCGGCTTCCGCGAGATGGACGTCGTAGACCTCGGCGAGGGCCGTGTAGAGGGACGCGTACTTCGTCAGGCTGCGGCGCAGCGCGGGGAAGCGCTTGGCGCTCAGGTGGGTGGTCTCGATGGCCATCGGCTCGCCGTTGGCCATGCGCAGCCGCTCGATGCGCAGCACCCGTCCGCCGGCCGTGATGTCGAGGAGTCCGGCGAGCCGGTCGTCGGCGGTGATGTAGCCGAGGTCCAGCAGCTGCGAGGTGGGTTCCAGACCCTGGGCGCGCATGTCCTCGGTGTATGAGGTGAGCTGGAGCGCCTGCGAGACCTTGGGCTTGGCGACGAACGTGCCCTTGCCCTGGATGCGCTCCAGGCGCCCCTCGACCACCAGTTCCTGGAGCGCCTGGCGCACGGTGGTGCGCGAGGTGTCGAACTCCGCCGCCAGCGTGCGCTCGGGCGGGACCGGCGTACCGGGCGGGGCCGTCTCGGTCATGTCGAGCAGGTGTTTCTTCAGCCGGTAGTACTTGGGCACACGCGCCGTACGGACCGTAGTCCCACCCTCGTTCTCCGCACTGCTGACGTCGGTGCTCATGCTCTGCCTTCCCGGCTCCGGGTGCCGAAACGACCGACATCCCATCGGCCACGGCTGACATCGTGGCACGGCTCAGGGCGGGGGTGTGCCCCGCACGCTCCGTGATCCCCTTTGTATACCCCTGGGGCGAGGGCTGGTCCAGACCACGATCGCCGGTCAGATCCCCTGCCAGTCCGGCTTGTTCGCGTAGGTGTGGCGGAAGTAGTCGGCGAGCTTCAGCTTGGAGGCGGCGGCCTCGTCGACGACCACCGTGGCGTGCGGGTGGAGTTGGAGCGCGGACGCCGGGCACACCGCCGCGACCGGGCCCTCGACGGTCGCCGCGACCGCGTCCGCCTTGCCCTCGCCGGTGGCCAGCAGGACCAGGTGCCGGGCCTCCAGGATGGTGCCGATGCCCTGGGTGATGACGTGGTGCGGGACCTGGTCGATGTCGCCGTCGAAGAAGCGCGCGTTGTCGACCCGCGTCTGCTCGGTGAGGGTCTTGATCCTGGTGCGCGAGGCGAGCGAGGAGCACGGCTCGTTGAATCCGATGTGCCCGTCCGTCCCGATCCCGAGGAGCTGGAGGTCCACGCCGCCGGCCTCGGCCAGCTCTCTGTCGTACGCCTCGCACGCGCCCTGGACGTCCTCGGCCGCGCCGTCGGGGCCCATGAAGGCGTCCATCCCGATCCCGAGCGGCTGCAGGACCTGGCGCCGGAGCACCGAACGGTAGGACTCGGGGTGGTCGGCGGGCAGTCCCACGTACTCGTCGAGCTGGGCGATCCGTACCCGGGAGGTGTCCACGGTGCGTGCGCCCGCCCGGGCCGCCAGGGCCTGGTAGACGGGCAGCGGCGTCGAGCCGGTGGCGACGCCCAGCAGGGCGTCGGGCTTGCGCCGCAGGAGTTCCGCCATGGCCCCGGCGATGAGCTCGCCGCCCGCCTTGGCGTCCGCAACGATGACAACTTCCACGGTGGGCCTGCCGATCTTCAGGAGCACTCGACTGGGACGGGTCCCGACGCGCGGGACCATGTGGTTTAGACCAATCTCAATCTAGCAGAGAGGCGCGCTCCCTCCCCGGGCGGAACCTGTGCGACCGGAGCCGTCCCCCACATTGCCACGGTCGTCCGGCCCCGGGGGGAAGCCCTACGGGTTAGGCTGCATGGCGGATGCCCGTGTGTCCGGGCGGACGAGCGCATGGCAGCAAAGAACGGCGTTCCGTGCATTTACAGACACAGTGGTCTAGTCCACAATGCGTAGCGGAACACAGTAAGCCTGCCTTCCCCGCACAGGAAGGCGGACCGAGGATCCGGAGCTCTCTGCCCTGACTGCCCCGTTTCCTCATCCTTCGGCCGACCGGGACCGCACACCCCACGGCCGGAATTGCTCCGGGCTGCGGTGCCGGGAGGGCTGAGGGTCCCTCTCAGGCGCCGCGGCCCGCGGGTGTTCCCCGGGGGGCACAGGCTCCCGGGTACGCTCGCTGACGTGCCCTCCATGAACGAACTCGTACGCCAGCACACCGCCCTCGACGACACCGACCTCGAGTGGCTGCACCTGCTGGTCTCGGAGTGGCAGCTGCTCTCCGACCTCTCCTTCGCCGACCTGGTCCTGTGGGTCCCCACCCGCGACGGCACCCGCTATGTCTCCGTCGCCCAGATGCGGCCCAACACCGGCCCGACCTCGTACCAGGACGACATGGTGGGCCACCTCGTCCCGCGCGGCCGCCGGCCCATGCTGGACGCGGCCCTGGACGAGGGCCGGATCGTGCGCGAGGGGGACCCGGAGTGGCGTGAGGAGGTCCCCGTACGGGTCGAGTCCATCCCCGTGCGTCGTGAGGGGCGCGTCCTCGGAGTGATCGCGCGCAACACCAACCTGCTCACCGTGCGTACCCCCAGCCGGCTGGAGCTCACCTACCTCCAGAGCGCCTCCGACCTCGCGCAGATGATCGCGGCCGGCAGCTTCCCGTTCGCGAACCAGCAGCTCGAGATGGACGCCTCGCCGCGCGTCGGCGACGGGCTGATCCGGCTGGATGCCGACGGCATCGTCCAGTACGCCTCCCCGAACGCCCTGTCCGCCTACCACCGCATGGGTCTCGCCGCCGACCTGGTGGGTCATCACCTCGGCCGGACCACCGCCGAACTGGCCCCCACCCGGGGGCCGGTGGACGAGGCGCTGGCCAAGGTCGCCAGTGGCTGGGCGCCGCGCGAGTTCGAGATCGAGGCGCACGACGGGGTGATCCAGTTCCGGGCGATCCCGCTCAAGCCGAAGGGCATCCGCATCGGCTCGCTGGTCCTGCTCCGTGACGTCACCGAACTGCGCCGCCGAGAAAGGGAGTTGATTACCAAGGACGCGACCATCCGGGAAATCCACCACCGGGTGAAGAACAACCTCCAGACGGTGGCGGCGCTGCTGCGGCTCCAGGCCCGCCGCATTGGTTCCGAGCGCGGCCGCGCGGCGCTGGAGGAGGCCGTGCGCCGGGTGGGTTCCATCGCGATCGTCCACGAGACGCTGTCCCAGAACCTGGACGAGCGTGTGGAGTTCGACGAGATCGCCGACCGTGTCCTCGCGATGGTCGCCGAGATCTCCCCGGGCAAGGTCACCGGGCGGCGCTCGGGCCGCTTCGGAATACTCGACGCCGAGGTCGCGACCCCGCTGTCGATGGCGCTGACCGAGATCCTGCAGAACGCCCTGGAACACGGCTTCGGTGAGGGCGACACCGGCACCGTCGAGGTGTCCGCGGTCCGCGGCGGCACCTCGAAGGAGGCCCGTCTGCTGGTCACCGTGCAGGACGACGGCGTGGGCCTGCCGGAGGGCTTCGACCCGCACACCGCGGGCAACCTGGGCCTGCAGATCGTACGGACGCTGGTGGAGGGCGAGTTGGGCGGCGCCTTCGACATGGTGCCGGCCCCGCAGCGGGGGACCAGGGTGATCCTGGACATCCCGGTGCAGTCGGACAAGTAGCGGCGCACGGTCCTCGGTCCGGGGATGCGCCCGGACACAGCAAAAGGCCCCGGACCAGGGAAGTGGTCCGGGGCTGATGCTCGTTCCTCGGTGTTCCCCCGCTCGAGTTGGTTCGAGTCCTCGGGGAACTGTGCGCTGCGGCTCGGGGGCGGGAGATGCGTGTACGCCGTCTACAGAGTGATCCGGTCGAGCACACGCGCCGCCAAGCTCAGGCTGTCAGCAGGGGGTGTCAGGCGGAGGCCTGACGGGCCCGGTTGCGGGCGGCGCGGCGCTTCATTGCACGACGCTCGTCCTCGCTGAGACCACCCCAGACGCCGGAGTCCTGACCGGACTCGAGCGCCCACTGAAGGCAGCTCTCGATCACCGGGCAACGACGGCAGACGGCCTTGGCTTCCTCGATCTGCAGCAGCGCGGGACCGGTGTTGCCGATGGGGAAGAAGAGCTCGGGGTCTTCCTCGCGGCAAACGGCGTTGTGACGCCAGTCCATGGCTGCTACCTCTCCTTGGTATAACTGCAAGTGCTTGTGAATGTGAACGCTTTCACGAATCCCTCAACAAGGGAAGGGCCGAACGCCAGGTTCCCTGGCGTGGTCCTTGGGTTTGTAGAGGGGTTCCGGTGATCTGTGGAGGCCGGTGTTGCGGGCCGTCCCGATCGCCATGAAGAGACTCGCAAACCTCGGCGGCGGATACAACCCCTTCCGAAAAGTTTTTTTTGATTCTTCGGTGTCGACTAGGTCACAGCCGTACTTCCATGGGGTGGATGCTGGCCTAAACGTTCGAGTGAAAGGACTTTGGCCCTTTCTGCTCACACAATCACACGCAGTGCACGGCGTACGCCTGTGAACGTCACGCTGGTTCGCAGCCCCAGGTGGTCACCGTCCATCTGAAGGGGCAGCGGGACCTTCGAATGCAAGGTGAAGCGTGTCAGATCGTGCCGGGAGACCACGTGCTTGCCCCGAGGGCCGCGCTGCGGGGACGAAGTGAGCAACTGCGTGCCATACCGGGCAACCGCGGTGGTGGACATCCGGCTCAGGCCGAAGATATCGAGCCCTGTATCGAACGAGGCCTTAGGCGACGCGTAGATCGGGCGATTGCCGAGAAACGTCCACGGCGAGGTGTTCGAAACTATGGACAGCGCCAAATCGGTGACCGGCTCGTCACCCGGATGCTCCAGTGTGATCACCCCGCGCCGGCGGTGCGGATCTCCGAGAAGTTGACGGACGACCTGACGCATGTACAGCGCGTGAGTGGACTTCCTGCCGCGCTCCCGCTGCTGCTCCACCCGGCCGACCACACCCGCGTCGAAGCCCAGTCCCGCGTTGAAGGTGAACCAGCGGGCCGGCACGGCCTCGTCCTCCGAGTCCGGCGTGCCCGAGGTCAGGCCCAGGCCCACGGTGCGCTCACGGCCCTCGCGCAGTGCGTCCAGCAGGACGCCGGTGGCCTCCACGGGCTGGTTGGGCAGCCCCAGGGCGCGGGCGAAGACATTGGTGGAGCCGCCGGGGACCACGGCGAGGCCGGGCAGATGCTCCGGATCGGGTCCCGCGTGGAGCAGGCCGTTGACGACCTCGTTGACCGTGCCGTCCCCGCCGAGGGCGACCACCAGGTCGATGTCGTCGCTCTCCGCGGCCTGCCGGCCCAGGTCGCGCCCGTGCCCGCGGTACTCGGTGGTGACCGCCTCCAGCTTCATCTCGCTGGCGAGCGCGTGGATCAGTACATCGCGCGTGCGCGCACTGGTGGTGGTAGCCGCCGGATTGACCACGAGAAGTGCACGCATGACGTGCAGGGTACCTACTGAGTGGTACCGGGCCCAGACCGAGGCCGGATCACAGGGGGAGACGGAAGCCGGATCACAGGGGGCGGGGCCGGATGGCAGGGGTGAACCGGGCCGTGAACCTCGCCACGGAAGGGGCGGACGACGAGGGCTACCCTGCAGGGGTGAGCAGTGAGCAGACCCCCACCATCGCCCCGGACGGCACCGGGCCGCGCCCGCGCCGTCTGACGTACGCCGCGGCGCTGGCCGCCCTGGAAGGGCTCGCGCTGGTGGCCATCGGCGTGGGGATGGCGGTCCTCGCCCTCACCGGTGAACCGGACGACCGTCAGCAGGCCGTCACCGGCGGAGTGACGCTGATCGTGCTCGCGCTGCTCCCGCTGATCGCTGCGCGAGGGCTGTTCGCGCGGCGGAGCTGGAGCCGGGGCCCCGCCGTCATCACGCAGATCATCGCGCTGCCGGTGGCCTACAATCTGCTGCGGTCCGACAGTGTGGCCATTCCCGCCGGGATCGTGCTCGCCCTCGTGGCGGTCACCGCGCTCGTGCTGCTGATCAACCCCGAGACGACCCGGGCCCTCGGTATCCGGGGGCCCGGGAACACCGAGACGTAGCGTCCCGGAGACCGCACCGGGTCACTCCTCCACGAGCAGCTTCTCCCGTAGCTGAGCCAGGGTGCGGGCGAGCAGCCGGGAGACGTGCATCTGGGAGATGCCGACCTCCTGCGCGATCTGCGACTGCGTCATGTTGCCGAAGAAGCGCAGCAGAAGGATCCGCTTCTCGCGCGGAGGCAGATCCTCCAGCAGCGGTTTGAGCGACTCCCGGTACTCCACGCCCTCCAGCGCCTCGTCCTCGGCGCCGAGGGTGTCGGCCACCGCCGGGGACTCGTCGTCGGTGTCGGGAACGTCCAGGGACAGCGTGGAGTACGCGTTGGCGGACTCCAGGCCCTCCAGGACCTCCTCCTCGGAGATGGCCAGCTTCTCGGCCAGCTCGTGCACCGTGGGGGAGCGGCCGTGCAACTGGGACAGCTCCGCCGTGGCCGTGGTGAGCGCCAGCCGCAGTTCCTGGAGCCGGCGCGGTACCCGCACCGCCCAGCCCTTGTCGCGGAAGTGCCGCTTGATCTCGCCGACGACCGTCGGAGTGGCGTACGTCGAGAACTCCACCCCCCGGTCCGGGTCGAAACGGTCGACGGACTTGATCAGCCCGATGGTGGCGACCTGGGTGAGGTCGTCCAGCGGCTCGCCGCGGTTGCGGAAGCGGCGCGCGAGATGCTCGACGAGCGGCAGGTGCATGCGCACCAGCCGGTTGCGCAGCTCCGCGTACTCCGGAGTGCCGTCCTGCAGTGTGCGCAGCTCGAGGAACAGGGCGCGCGCCCCACTGCGGTCCTGCGGGTCGTGGTGCGCGTGCGCGCCGTGGGTGGCCGGTGCGCCCGGTGCGCCCGGTGTGCTCCGCGCGCCCTGGGAGTCGGACGCGCGCGGCGCCTGGTCCTCGGCGTGTCGCTCGTGCTCGCTCATCGTCCCGCCCGTCGCCCTTCCCCGAGCGCTCGCCTCGTCCCCCGTCGCGGGTCTCGCCCGCGCGGGGGCGCCCGCAGGCGCGGGACCGGCCTCGGCCGGCCCGGCCGCAGGCGTGCTCCGCACGGCACCGCCGGGCTGCCCGCCGTCCGGGGAGACGCTCGCCGTGGAGTCGTCCTCCGGATGCGGCCGGGCCTGCTCGGGGATGCCGTCGATGCCGTCCGGCACGCGCTCGGCCGGCAGCTCCCGTGTGCCGCGTTCTTCGTCCCGCACCGGCCCGTCCTCGCTCCTCACGCCGGCCCGGGTCCCGCGCCGCGCTGTTTGTAGAGGCTGATCGAAACGGTCTTGTCCTCGTCCACGGCCGACGACACCTTGCCCGCGAGCGCGGACAGAACGGTCCAGGCGAAGGTGTCCCGCGAAGGGGCGTGACCGTCCGTGGTCGGCGCCGAGACGGTCACCTCGAGCGAGTCGTCGACGAGCCGGAAGACGCAGCTGAGCACCGACCCCGGCACGGCCTGCTGGAGCAGGATCGCGCAGGCCTCGTCGACCGCGATGCGCAGGTCCTCGATCTCGTCGAGGGTGAAGTCCAAACGGGCCGCGAGGCCGGCCGTGGCCGTACGCAGCACCGACAGGTAGGCCCCCGCGGCCGGCAGCCGGACTTCCACGAAGTCCTGGGTCGCGGGCTCGCCTGCGATCTGGGACACCCTCACCTCCAAGGTGGTACAAGCGTTTCAGGGCTGGTTCGCCCCCGGGTAACGCGCTACGTGGTTCAGCGGTGACGCTATCGCGCCCTCAGCGGTCCCGTCCCCGGGACCCCGACCCATTGCTGTCACTCATAGTAAAACTACGGATACGCTCCGTGGCTAGGGGTCTGCGGCTCCCAAATGGAAAGAGCGCGCGCCGGATTGACGTACCCAGACGTCAGACGGTCGAACCGTCCGTCGCCGTGGTCACATCCGGTCACAGCAGTACGTGGTCGACGAAGCACCAGCGCCAGTCCTCACCGGGTTCGTGTGTCCGCATCACCGGGTGTCCGGTTCTGACGTGGTGTTCCGTGGCATGCCGGTTCGGCGAGGAGTCGCAGCACCCGACGTGACCGCAGGTGAGGCAGAGACGCAGTTGCACCGGGTCGGTGCCGTCCCGCAGGCACTCCGGGCAGGTCTCGCCGAGCGGGGCGGGTTCCGGGTTCGGCAGCGCGTCGGCGTGCGTGCACTGTTTCATGATTGCCACATTACGACGCGTGCGCGAGCGACCGCGCCGGAAACGAGGGTGGGCGGGACATGGATGTGATGCCTCTGCTGTTACTGGTGGCGGGTAGTGCCGCGATCGCCGCGGCAGCCCGGCGCACCCCGCTGCCGGCGCCGCTGCTGCTGGTCACGGCCGGCCTGGCGGTCAGCTACCTCCCCGGGGTGCCCCAGTACACGCTCGACCCGCACATCGTGCTGCCGCTCATCCTGCCCCCGCTGCTGTACACGGCGGCCACCGAGAGCTCCTACCTCGATCTGCGGGCGCAGGTACGGCCGGTGGCGCTGCTGTCGGTGGGATACGTGCTGTTCGCGACCCTCGCCGTCGGCTGGGTCCTGTATCTGCTCGTGCCCGCCCTGCCCCTGACCGCGGCCCTGGTGTTCGGCGCCGTGGTGGCACCGCCGGACGCGGTCGCGGCCTCGGCGGTGGCACGCCGGGTCGGCCTGCCCTCGCGCATCACCACGATCCTCCAGGGCGAGTCCCTGCTGAACGACGCCACCGCGATCACCGCGTTCCGGGTGGCCCTGGCGGCGGCGGTGGGTGAGGGCGCGACCTGGGCCGGGGGAATCGGGGAGTTCCTGCTCGCGGCGGTCGGCGGGGTGGCGTTCGGCCTGGTGCTGATGGTCCCGCTGCACTGGCTGCGCACCCATGTGAAGGAAGCGCTGCTGCAGAACACGCTTTCCCTGCTCATCCCGTTCATCGCGTACGCCGCCGCCGAGCAGGTGCACGCCTCCGGCGTCATCGCCGTCGTGGTCGTCGCCCTCTACCTGGGGCACCGCGCGGCGGAGGTCGATTTCGCCACCCGGCTCCAGGAAGAGGCGGTGTGGAAGATGGTCGCGTTCATCCTGGAGTCCGCGGTGTTCGCCCTCATCGGACTGCAACTGCCCGTCGTCCTCAGAGGGCTCGATGAGCACGAGGGCCTCGACTCCGCCTGGTACGCGCTGGTCGTCTTCGTCGTGGTCGTCGCCGTACGGTTCCTCTGGGTCTACCCGGCCACCTGGCTGCCGCAGATGCTGTCGGCGAGGATCCGGGAACGTGAGGGCAGACCCGGCTGGAAGGGCCCGTTCGTCGTCGCATGGGCCGGAATGAGAGGCGTGGTCTCCCTGGCCATCGCCTTCTCGATCCCGATCACCGCCGAGAACGAGGACTTCCCGCACCGCAACCTGCTGCTCTTCCTGACCTTCACCACCGTCATCGGCACCCTGGTCGTCCAGGGTCTGACCCTGCCCCCGCTGATCCGCGTGCTGAAGCTTCCCGGGCGGGACACGCAGGCCGAGACTCTCGCGGAGGCCAACGCCCAGGCGCAGGCCTCCAGGAGCGCCGAGCAGCGCCTCGAGGAACTCCTCTCCGACGAGCGCAACGCCCTGCCGGAACCGCTCGCCGACCGGCTGCGCAGCGTCCTGGAACGCCGCCGTAACGCAGTCTGGGAGCGGCTCGGACAGGTCAACCCCGTCACCGGGGAGTCGGTGGACGACACCTACCGACGACTGTCACGGGAGATGATCAGCGCGGAGCGCGCGGTGTTCGTCGGACTGCGCGACGGCCGGTACATCGACGACGAG
The DNA here is from genome assembly GCF_055569765.1 of Streptomyces sp. NPDC031365. NCBI lineage: Bacteria > Bacillati > Actinomycetota > Actinomycetes > Kitasatosporales > Streptomycetaceae > Streptomyces > Streptomyces sp. NPDC031365. The sequence goes on from NZ_JBVIIM010000016.1 coordinate 118,677, forward strand.
ATGCTGCGGACCCTGCTGCGCCGACTGGACCTGGAGGAGGCAGCGGCCCACCGCGAGACGGCCTGACGGCGCTGTCCGGCGGACCGAGCCGGAGGAAGCCGCCGGACCGGCCCGCTAGCCGTGCTGCTCCGGAAAGGGGCGCCCCGTGATCACCGCGGCGACCCTGCTCCCGCGCGGGAACGCGTTCTCCTCCGCCAGGGCGACAAGGGCGTAAAGCAACTTGGCGACATAGACACGCTCCACCGGAACGCCGTGGCGGTGTTCGAAGTCCTCGGCGAACGTCTCGAGTTCCGGCGTGGTCCGCGCGTAGCCACCGAAGTGGAAACGGTCGTCCAGGCTCCAGTCGCCGCGCGGGCCGCCGAACGCTCCCTCCTGCAGGTTCCGTATTCCGTCGGTCAGGAAGCCGCCCTTGAGTACGGGTACGCCCAGCACGCGCGTTCCGCCGGCCCCGGCGGCCAGGCCCGCGAGGGTGCCGCCGGTACCGCAGGCCACCGCGACCACGTCCGCGTGGCCGGCCAGTTCCTCACCGAGCGCCCGGCAGCCGCGCACGGCGGTGGAGTTGCTGCCGCCCTCGGGCACGACGTACGCGTCCTCGGCGTCCGCCGCGCGCAGCACGGCCGCGAGGGTCCGCGGCTCGGTCTTGCGGCGGTACGCCGAGCGGTCGACGAAGTGCAGCCGCATACCGTCGGCCGCGCACCGGGCCAGCGACGGGTTGAGCGGCCGGCCGGCGAGTTCCTGGCCGCGCACCACGCCGACCGTGGGCAGGCCGAGGAGCCGGCCTGCTGCGGCGGTGGCCCGCAGATGGTTGGAGTACGCGCCGCCGAAGGTGAGCACGCTCCGCCCGGCCGCCTTGTCGAGGTTCGGCGCGAGTTTGCGCCACTTGTTGCCGACCAGCTCAGGATGGATCAGATCGTCCCGCTTCAGCAGCAACCGGACCCCGCGCCGCTCGAACCGTCCGTCCACGACCTCCCGCAGTGGCGAGGGCAGCCGCGGACGCAGGCCCGGGAGGACGCCGGAGGCGGGGGCGTCGGAGCTGGTCACCGTGCCATTGTCGCCCAGGGCGCCGTGCCTCACTTCAGCCGGTCGCCGATCCGCTTCCTCATCGACGTCATCGTGAATCCGCGCGGGTCCACCTTTCCCGGCTGCCACTCCCGGTGCCCGATGACCGACCGCTCGTTCCAGCCGTGGTGGCGGCACACCGCGGCCGCGGCCTTCTCGATCGACTCGAGCTGCGCCGCCGGCCAGGGGTCCTCGCCGTCACCCAGGTTCTCGCACTCGAAGCCGTAGAAGTGGCGGTTGCCGTCGGTGTTCGCCTCGTTGTCGGCCGGCAGCCGCTTCTCGGCGATCACCGCGCGCAGTACGTCGTCGTCGCCGAGCCCCGCGTGGTTGGCCCGGCCGTAGCCGACGAGGTGGACCCGGCCGTCCTTGGTGATGACGCCGTGACACAGCGGCCCCGGCAGGCCCGAGTAGCCCTTGCGGCACAGCTCCACGGTCCTGGCGCTGCCTTTGGTGACCGTGTGGTGGATCATCACGCCGTGCACCGGGCCCCATGGGCCCTTGTGGTTGCGGTTGTGGTCGCGCCAGTCGCCGACCTCGACGACCGTGAGCCCTTCCGCCTTGAGAGCGCGCAGGAACGCGCTTGCGGACATGGGTGGGGCCATGACCGCCCTCCTTCGTGCCGGACGGCGGTCGCCGTCCGCGGCCGCCTGGTACAGGGCCTATACCTAAAAGGAGCGAGTTCAACTACTCGTTCGGGTCCTGTGCGAGCCGATCCGGACATCTCGTTCCGCTACCGCGCCGTGGAGCAGGCGCCCATGTGTGCCCAGCCCTCCCAAGATCCAACCCCGCTCGATCGGGTAATGGCGCGGACACGTTGCGTGAGGGAGGCTTGATCACGCAGAGCGACGTCCGGCACGACCGGGCGTTGATCACTATGGGGGAGGGCAATTCTCTATGTCGGTAGGCGAAGACGTCCGCACGGAACAGGCCAGGCAGCAGCAGAGCCTCGGTACGGCCGCAGCGCGGAACCTGGCCACCACGACCAAGTCCGTGCCGCAGATGCAGGAGATCAGCTCACGCTGGCTGCTGCGCATGCTGCCCTGGGTCGATGTGCAGGGCGGTACGTACCGGGTCAACCGCCGACTGACGTATGCCGTCGGTGATGGCCGGATGACGTTCGTGAAGACCGGCGACCGCGTCGAGATCATCCCGGCGGAGCTGGGCGAACTGCCGGTGCTGAGGTCGTACGAGGACGAGGAGGTGCTGACCGAGCTGGCCTCCCGCTGCCGGCAGCGGGAGGTCGGAGCCGGCCAGGTGATCGCCTCCTTCGGCAGCCCGGCGGACGAGGTGTACCTGCTGGCACACGGCAGGGTGGAGCGGGTCGGCACCGGACCCTACGGCCAGGACGAGTCGCTCGGGGTCCTCGCCGACGGCGCGTACTTCGGCGAGCAGGCCCTGCTGGGTGAGGGTGCCATCTGGGAGTACTCGGCCCGCACCCTCACCGCCTGCACCGTGCTGGTGCTGCCGCGTGAGGCGGTCGAGCAGGTCGCCGAGCGGTCGGACACCCTGCGTGAGCACCTCCGCCGGCGGGTCACGCTCCCCGGGCAGCGCACCAACACGTACGGCGAGAAGGAGATCGACCTCGCGGCCGGGCACAGCGGGGAGCCGGACATCCCGCACACCTTCGTCGACTACGAGGCCAGGCCGCGCGAGTACGAACTCAGCGTCGCCCAGACCGTGCTGCGCATCCACTCCCGCGTGGCCGACCTCTACAACCAGCCCATGAACCAGACGGAACAGCAGCTCCGGCTGACCGTCGAGGCGCTCAGGGAACGCCAGGAGCACGAACTCGTCAACAACCGCGATTTCGGGCTGCTGCACAACTGCGAGTACGACCAGCGGATCCAGCCGCACGACGGGGTGCCGGGCCCCGACGACCTGGACGAGCTGCTCAGCAGGCGGCGCGGGACCAGGCTGCTGCTCGCCCATCCGCGTGCGATCGCCGCGATCGGCCGTGAGCTCAACCATCGGGGGCTCGTCCCGGAGACCATCGACATGGGCGGCAACCGCATCCCCACCTGGCGGGGGGTGCCCATCTACCCGTGCAACAAGATCCCGGTGACCGAGGCCCGCACCACCTCCGTCATCGCCCTGCGCACCGGGGAGGAGGACCAGGGCGTCATCGGTCTGCGGGCCGCAGGCGTCCCCGACGAGATCGAGCCGAGCCTGTCCGTGCGGTTCATGGGCATCAACGAACAGGCCATCATCAAGTACCTGGTCACGGCCTACTACTCGGCCGCAGTCCTGGTACCGGACGCGCTCGGCGTCCTGGAGAACGTCGAGATCGGCCGCTGGCGGTGATCCTCGGTGAGCTCCCGCGCCGGATGCCGTGTCCCCGCCCGCCCGGGCGGGTACACCTCGGAGGTACGTGCTCGACGCATGCGGACGTGCCATCCCTTTGCTCCTCCACCGAGCCGGTCCCAGGGGGAAGTCGATGACGGAGTCCATCACGGAGCCGCAGCCGGGGCGAACGACGGAGCGCATGACCGAGAACCCCACGATGCCGGAACAGCGCACCGCGGACGGGCACGAGGCGACGATGCTGCTGGAGCGGGCGCGGGCCGCGGTCGACCCGGTGCTGCGAACCACCCTCGGGTCGCTGCCCGCGTCGCTGCGCCGGATCGCGCTCTACCACTTCGGCTGGGAACACGCGGACGGCACCCCGGCCCGGGGAGGTTCGGGCAAGGCGATCCGCCCGGCGATGGTGCTCGCCGCGGCCTCCGCCGTGGGCGGCCCCACGGCCCGGGCGGCGGTCGTACGGGCGGCGGCGGCCGTGGAACTGGTCCACAACTTCACGCTGCTGCACGACGATGTGATGGACCGGGACACCACACGCCGGCACCGGCCCACCGCCTGGACGGTGTTCGGGGACGCCGACGCGATCCTCGTGGGGGACGCCCTCCAGGCGCTCGCCCTGCGGCTGCTCGCCGAGGACCCCCACCCGGCGGCCCGTGCCGCGTCGGTCCGGCTCGCGGACTGCGTGGTGGAGCTGTGCGCCGGACAACACGCGGACACGGACATGGAGCGGCGCGCCTCCGGAGAGGTCACCCTCGCCGAGACGCTCGCCATGGCCGAGGCCAAGACCGGCGCGCTGCTCGGCTGCGCCTGCGCGATCGGGGCGCTGTACGCGGACGCCGGGGACGCGGAGGTGGCGGCCCTGGACGCGTTCGGCCGGGAAGCGGGGCTGGCGTTCCAGCTGATCGACGACGTGATCGGCATATGGGGTGATCCCCGCCGTACCGGCAAGCCGGCCGGTGCGGACCTGGCCGCCCGCAAGAAGTCCCTGCCGGTGGTGGCCGCGCTCACCTCCGGCACCCCGGCGGCCGCGGAACTCGCCGTGGTGTACGCGACTCCGCACCAGAAGGAGGATCTGGAACACATCACCCTGGCCGTGGAACGTGCGGGCGGCCGGGACTGGGCGCAGACCCAGGCGGCCGACCGGATGGGCCGGGCGATGCAGGAAGTGGCCCGCGCGGTGCCCGACCCGGAGGCCGCGGGCGGGCTGCTGGCCCTGGCCGAGTTCGTGACGCGGCGCAGTACCTGACGGCTCGCCGGCCGTCCCCGTGTCGCCGGAACCCCTCGATGCCGTGCGACTGCTGACGTCGCGCGGCACCGTGGCACCGGCCCGGCGGGTCCCGCACTTCCCCACGATGTGCGGGGCCCGCCCTCTCGGCCACCGTCCCCCGTTAGGCTCAACGTCCGTACGGGCAAGCACGGTTGGGACGAAGGGGCGGACATGGGCGTGGCGATCCGGACGGCTGGGGACGTGGACCGGGAGCTGATAGTCCGGCTCCTGGACGAGGCGTTCCAGGACGACCCGGTCAGCGGCTGGGTCTTCCCCGGCCAGGAGTACCGCCGTACGACGCACCACAGGCTCATGGCGGCCTTCACCGACATCGTCCTCGCCGACGGGCGTGTCGACATCACCGAGGACGGCTCGGCCTGCGCCCTGTGGATGTCCGTGCCCGCGGACGACCCCGGCCCCGGTGGCGCTCACGCCTCGGAGCGGCCGGACGACGACGGCTTCGCGCAGATGCGGCGGGCCGTCGACCCCCACAACGAGCGCGTGGAGTTGATCGGCCGGCTCACGGCGGACATCCACCCCTCCGGCCGGGCCCATGAGTACCTGTGGATGATCGGCGTCGTCCCCGGCCGCCAGGGTGAAGGACTGGGCACCGCCCTGATCGGCTCCGTCCTCGACCGCTGCGACCGGGAGGGACGGGCGGCGTACCTGGAGGCGAGCAGCGGGCGCAGCCGACTGCTGTACGAACGCCTCGGCTTCGAGGCAGGTGCGCCGCTGGCCCTCCCCGACGGCCCGTACATGTGGCCGATGTGGCGCGAACCCCGCGTCCCGGCCACCGGCGCGCGGGCCGGCCTGGAGGGCTGAATTGCCTGTGTCACCCCGTCCGGTGCCGCGGGCGGATGCGTGGTCCCCGCGGTCCCGGAAGGGACGTTCGGCCCTGGCCGCCGACGCCCGCGAGGGCTTCACTGGTTTGCGGGCAGCGCCTGCCGACCGTCCCGAGCGATCCGGCGGGCGTCGGACGACGAGGCGGCGGGAGCGCGATGAAAGTGGCGGCGGGCGACGACCGCGCGGCGGGCGGGGACATCGCGGTGGTGGGACACGCCGACCTGACCCCGGACACGCTTCTGCTGGTGGAATCGGAGTTGCGGTCCCGACTGGCACGGCACCCGGCCCGCGGTATGGCCATGGTGCGTACGGGCGCGGGAACTCCCCTGGCATCCGGCCGCGCCGCCCGGGCATCGGGGTGCCCGCTGGCCGTGGTGCTTCCCACGCGGGCCGGGGTGCCGGCCATGCCGCCCCAGCGCGACCGGATGGCGACCGGTGAACTGCTCACCCTCGCCGACCAGGTGCGCCTGCTGACCTATGACCCGATGGACCGCGACTCCTGTATCGGCGCGGACGAGCGTCTCGTCGCCGCCGGTGGCCTCCTGCTGGCCGTCTGGGACGGCTCCGCATCCAACGGCCGCGACGCCACTGCCCACCTGGTCACCTATGCCCGCGCGCGAGGCGTCCCCGTGGAGATCGTGTGGCCCGCGGGCGCCGCCCGGGGAGCGGTGCCCACCACCGGCTCACAGGGCTGACCAGGGACCATTGGTCCCCGCACAGGGACCCTTGCAGGGACCTTTCGCCCCATGCGCACCTCCCTCACCGCCGCCGATCATGGGCGCGCGAAACAGCTGGGGAGGAACACATCCGGTGGATGAGATACGCATGGAGCACGTGAGGACCGCGGAGGACGACCCGACGCGTCCGGTGCCGCACACGGCGACCGCGGCACACAGGGAGATCGCCGCGGGGGCACCCGTGAGGCGCCGGGCCGCGTGGGTGGACTGGCTGACGACCACCGACCACAAGAAGATCGGCACGCTGTACCTGGTCAGCGCGTTCGTGTTCTTCATCGTCGGCGGGGTCATGGCGCTGATGATGCGCGCGGAGCTGGCCCGGCCCGGCATGCAGATCATGTCGAACGAGCAGTTCAACCAGGCGTTCACCATGCATGGCTCGATCATGCTGCTGATGTTCGCGATGCCGCTGTTCACCGGCTTCGCGAACTGGATCATGCCGCTGCAGATCGGCGCGCCCGACGTGGCCTTCCCCCGGCTGAACATGCTGGCCTTCTGGCTGTTCCTGTTCGGCTCCACGATCGCCGCAGCCGGCTTCCTCACCCCGGGAGGTGCCGCCGACTTCGGCTGGTTCCTGTACGCCCCGCTGTCCAACGAGGTCTACTCACCGGGCATCGGCGCCGACCTGTGGATCATGGGCGTGGCCCTCTCCGGCTTCGGGTCGATCCTGGGTGCGGTCAACTTCATCACCACGATCATCTGCATGCGGGCACCCGGTATGACGATGTTCCGCATGCCGATCTTCACCTGGAACGTGCTGCTGACGGCGCTGCTCGTGCTGATCGTGTTCCCGGTGCTGGCGGCGGCGCTTTTCGCTCTGGAGTGCGACCGCACGTTCGGCAGCCACATCTTCGACTCGGCCAACGGCGGGGCGCTGCTGTGGCAGCACCTGTTCTGGTTCTTCGGCCATCCCGAGGTGTACATCCTGGCGCTGCCGTTCTTCGGCATCGTCTCCGAGGTGATCCCGGTCTTCGCCCGCAAGCCGATGTTCGGTTACATGGGCCTGATCGGCGCGACCATCGCCATCGCCGGCCTCTCGGTGACCGTATGGGCGCACCACATGTACGTCACCGGCGGTGTGCTGCTGCCGTTCTTCTCCTTCATGACGATGCTGATCGCCGTGCCGACGGGCGTGAAGTTCTTCAACTGGATCGGCACGATGTGGAAGGGCTCGCTGAGTTTCGAGACGCCGATGCTGTGGACGGTGGGCTTCCTGATCACGTTCCTCTTCGGCGGACTGACCGGCGTCCTTCTGGCCTCGCCCCCGCTGGATTTCCACGTCTCGGACACGTACTTCGTCGTCGCGCACTTCCACTACACCGTCTTCGGCACGGTCGTGTACGCGATGTTCGCCGGCTTCCACTTCTGGTGGCCGAAGTTCACCGGCAAGATGCTCGACGAGCGCCTCGGCAAGATCACCTTCTGGACCCTCACGGCCGGTTTCCACCTGACGTTCCTCATCCAGCACTGGCTGGGTGTCGAGGGCATGCCGCGCCGTTACGCCGACTACCTCGCGGCCGACGGCTTCACCGTCCTCAACACCCTGTCCTCGATCGGGTCGTTCCTGCTGGGCCTGTCGATCCTGCCGTTCTTCTACAACGTCTGGAAGACGGCCAAGTACGGCAAGCCGGTCGGCGTCGACGACCCGTGGGGCTACGGCCGCTCCCTGGAGTGGGCGACCTCCTGCCCGCCCCCGCGGCACAACTTCCTCGCCCTGCCACGGATCCGCAGTGAGTCCCCGGCGTTCGATCTGCACCACCCGGAGATCGCCGCGCTCGAAACGGAGCGGTGAACCGTGCCGCAGCCCGTTCTCGCCCTGGGATGCGCGGCGGTGACGGCCGCCGGCAGCGTCTGGTACCTGCCGGCCCTGGCCGATCTGCGGGCGGGGGCGGCCGACCGGCCGCTCTCCCGCCGTACGGCGGCGATCGCCTGCGTGATCGGCTGGGGCACGCTCGGTGCGGTGGCCCTGGTGCTGATCGTGGCCACGGCGTGGTGGGTGCCCTGCGCCGTGGCGGCGGTGGGCGGTACGGCCGCCGCCGCGCTCGGGGTCGATGCTGCCGTGCGACGCGCCGGTGAGCGGCGCGAGACGGCCCGGCAGTGGGCCCAACTGTCATATGAACCGCTGTCCTCGGGGACGCGCCGCCCTCGAGGAGTGGCGGTCACCGCAGCCGTCGTCCCGATCATGGTCGTGGGCCTGTTCCTCGCGGTCGCCGGCCGCGGGCTGCACCCGGGATAGCGGTCCGGTGGCGACCGGCCCGCACGGAGCCCGGCAGCCGGCACCATACGGAACCTTGTCCTTCACTTCTGCCCCGTACCGATAATCCCTTGCAACCACTACGGCTGAAGTACTACAACTGAAGTTGTTCACGACGAGTGCTGCCCACGGGAAGAGACCACGTTGCGAAAGCTCACGTACTTCATCGCCTGCTCCATCGACGGCTTCATCGGAGACCCGGAGGGCGACGCGTCGGCCATGATCGCCCTGGTCGATGAGGAACTCTTCGCGTTCCTCAGGACGGAGTACCCGGAGACCCTGCCCACCCCGGGCCGACGGTCGCTCGGCCTGGACGACCTGCCCAACAAGCGGTTCGACACGATCATCCAGGGCCGGGCCAGCTACGACCTGGCTCTGAAGGACGGGATCACCAGCCCTTACGCCCACCTGCGCGAGTACGTCGCCTCCCGCACGCTGGGGGAGTCGCCCGACCCGAACGTCGAGATCATCGCGGACGACCTGGTCGGCCGGGTGCGTGCCCTGAAGGCGGAGGACAGCGCGTACGACATCTATCTCTGCGGCGGGGCCAAGCTCGCCGGGGCCCTGGCCGACGAGATCGACGAGCTGGTCATCAAGACGTACCCGATCGTGCAGGGTTCCGGTATGCCGATGTTCGACTCCGGCTTCTCGATCACGGAGTTCGCACTGGAGTCGGTCCGCACGTTCGGCAACGGTGTGCTGGTACGGACCTACAGCAGGAAGCGCTGAACGGCCGCCGGGCCCACCCTGAGGGGCAACCCCGTGGGCCGCTTTCTCTTCACCGTGCGCTGGAAGCTCGGCGCGCTGCTCGGCTGGGACGGGTAGACCCCCAGGTACCGGAAGGGTTCGATGCCGAGCATGTACAGCGCGCCGAGGCGGCCGTTGGGCTTCACCAGGACGGCCATCTGGCCGCGGTAGCCGCCGTTCCCGTCGGGGACCCAGCCGATGTGCATCACCCCGCGCATGGTCTTGTTGGCGTACTCGGCGGCCCACTCGTCGTGTGTCTGGAAGACCGATGTGAAGGGCACTGTGCTGAGGTCGGGCCCTCGCGGCCCCTGGCGCAGGTCGTCCGGCAGCCGGTCGCGCAGCGTCGCCACCCGGCCGCCGACGCCCGAGTCCGGCTCGGCTCGCCGCGTTCTCTCGCCCCTCCCGGGCGATCGATCGCAGCAGGGCCGGGGTGATCCGAGAGGTCTGGCTTCGGGGAACGAGCAGACGCCGGACGGGAAGGATCTTCGGAGCGGGAGCAGCATCGCAGGTAACGAGCAGTCATGAACGCTCTCAGAAGTGGGCGGCCGGAACAAGACGACGTTCAAGGGCAGGGCGCGGCGAAGGCGGACACCCCAGATCCACAGGTGGACCCTGGTCTTCGGTGGCGTCGATGAGGGAATCAGCGTCTGCTGGAGGCAGGGCAGCGCCTTCGTCGGTTGAAGGCGTCTCCTCGTCCCACTTGCCCGGCCTTTGAAGTGTGTGGGGAGGATGGGGATCGAAGAGCGGTCCGTGATCGCCGATGTACGTTTTGGCCATGACTGGTGACTGGCGGACGGACCGGATCGGGGCTGCGCTGAAGGGCGAGAACCCGACCGTGCTGCGACGGCTGACGTCGGGGTTCGCGGTGATCGGAGACGTTCAGTTCCTGCCGGGTTACTCGGTTCTGCTCGTGGACGAGCCGGATGTGCAGCGGCTGTCGGCCCTGCCGAGGGCGAAGCGGCTGTCGTTCCTGTCCGACATGGACCAGCTCGGTGAAGCGGTCGAGCGTGCCTGCCGGCGGCTGGACCCGGCTTTCCGCCGGGTCAACCTGGAGATCCTGGGGAACAGGGACCCGTTCTTGCATGCGCATGTCTGGCCGCGGTTCGAGTGGGAGCCAGCCGATGTGGTGGGCAAGCCGGTGTGGCTCTATCCGCGTGAACGGTGGAGTGACGAGCAGTTCAGGCTCGGTCCGCGGCATGACGCGCTGCGGGATGCGATCAGCGGCGAACTGGACCAACTGCGCTCGGTGACACCTCTGGCGGGGGCGCCAGGCGGTTGGCCTCCTCGCCTCTCAGGGGCGGGGCTCCAGCACCTCCAGGGTGCCGGTCTCGGTGTCGTAGCTGCGCGGGGTGGTGAGCCGGACCGACAGCGGCGGCGGCAGCAGTCCGGGGACGCGCCGGCCGGCGAAGGCACCTGACCGCCGGGTCCGGCCGAGGATGATGTGCGGGCTCCATCGACCGGGCTCGTGGAACGGGCTGAGGGTGTTCGGCGGGCTGTCCGAGGCCACCGCCTCCCACACCCGGCGGTGCACACCGGCCGGCGCGGAGTCGACATCCAGCGACCAGGCCGGCACCGAGGTGGGCCGCTCGAAGCGGAGCGGTGCGCTGCTGGTCGCCATGGCGCGTACGACGCCGCCCCGGGTCCGCGCCCACCACGCCGCGGGGGTGTCGGACCCCGAAGGCTTCGCGGCGTTGGGGGTGCAGGAAAGCTGGTGCACATGCACGATGTGGCGGAAGGCTTCGGGCTTGCGCGGACCCCGCCCTCCGCTCTCTGCTCGCGAGTGCTCGCCCGTCTGTTTCCAGAGGCTCCGGGCGGTGCGGATCCCTGGCCCACCCTGTTGTGGGCCACCGGCCGTGCCGAACTGCCGGGGCACCCTCGCCTCACCACTTGGCGCTCGGACAGCACACCGCGGTCATGGGAGCGGATCGGCTTCAGCCGAGGCCAGGCTGACTGTCGCGCCCTTACCGCGGTGAGAACGCACCGGGCCACCCGTCTCAACCGGCAGCCCGGTGAACCTGTGCGGCCACGGCCCTAAGGCCGCACGGCACCCGTCTCCGGATCACGGCCGGTCAGACAGTAGACGCCGCCCGTCGGGTCCCGCATCACCGTCCAGTGGCCGAAGGCGGCCACGAACACGGCCCCGAGGCCTTCGTGCCGCGTCTTCGCCGCCTCGATGTCGGCGCAGGCAAGATCAGGGTGCGCGGAGAGGGGCCGTTCCTCCTCGAGCCGCTGGAGCAGGATGCGCACGGGGAGCCCGGCCGGCGGCCTGACGACACGGAATTGCGGCAAAGAGCCGGGCGTCGAGTCCCAGTCGGCCAACAGTCCGCTCCAGAAGGCCACTTCGGTGTCATAACCGGACGGCGGGACATCGAGGCACACCTGGTCCAGCCGGCTGCCGTGCACGACGGGCGGCCGGGACGACTCCCCGTGCCAGGGCACCGCGCAGAACAACTGCCCTGCGGGCGACCGCAGTACGGACCACCCCTCGTGCTCGGCGACCACCCCCGCACCCAGCCGCAGTGCCGCCGCAGCGAACCCGGGAATGTCGTCCACGGAGAAGTCCAGGTGCACACCGCCCTCGCCCGAGACGATCCGCTGCAACCCCACGCAGGCGTCAGTGCCCTTCGCCGTCAGGACCGCGAACTCCCCGGCGTCCCCGCTGGGTCCGGACAGCCGGGTCCCCGTGACGGCCGTCCAGAAGTCACCGGCCCGCTCGGCGAGGGCGGCGGGCCGGTCGATGAAGGCGTACGTCCAGCGGACGCTCATCGCCCGGGGCGTTCCATGAAGCGCAGCATGTTCCCCGCCGGGTCCCGGAACGCGCAGTCACGCACCCCGTACGGCTGATCCACCGGCTCCTGGATCACGTCCACACCGGCGGCCCGGACACGCTCGAAGAGGGCGTCGCAGTCGGTGGTGGTGAAGTTGACCCCGCGCAGCATGCCCTTGGCCAGCAGTTCCGCCATGGCCTGCTTGTCACCGGGGGAGGCGTCCGGGTTCGCGGCGGGTGGTTCCAGCACGATCTCCACGTCCTGCTCCGGCGAGGCGACCGTCACCCACCGCATCCCCTCGAAACCCACGTCGTTGCGGACCTCGAGGCCCAGTACGTCGCGGTAGAAGGCCAGCGCCTTGTCATGATCGTCGACGGCGATGAAGCACTGGGCGAGTTTGGCGTCCGTTCCTGTGTCCATACGCCCACGCTAGAAGGTTTCGCCGGGATTGGCCCGTGCCCTGCCCCGTACCGGGCGCGTGTACATCCGCGCCGCGCACGGCGGAATCACCGCGCTCTCGTCGTGCGACCGGGCCCGGTACGCGCTCGGCGTCTCCCCGACCAGCTCCGTGAAGCGCGAGCTGAACGAACCGAGCGAGGTGCAGCCGACCGCGAGACACACCTCCGTCACCGACAGATCGCCCCGCCGCAGCAGCGCCTTGGCGCGCTCGACACGGCGGGTCATGAGATAGGCGTACGGAGTCTGCCCGTACGCCGCGCGGAAACTGCGCTGGAAGTGGCCGGGCGACATCAGCGCGGTCCGCGCCAGCTCCGTCACGTCGAGCGGTTCGGCGTACTCCCGGTCCATCCGGTCCCGGGCCCGCCGCAGCCGCACCAGATCCTCCAGCTCCATCCGCCCAGCATCCCACGCCCCACATGACCCCGGGCAGCCGTGCACGAGGTCCCGCACGGACCGTCAGCACAGGGGTGAGCCGTGCCTCCCACCGAGCCGGCGGATCTCCTCCAGCGGGTACGGGGTGTGTCTGCTCCGGCTGCGGAACGCGTGGTTGAAGTCCGACATCACCGCGGCGGCCGGCGCGTGCCGGGCGAGGATCTCCGCGGCCTGCGGGGAAACGCCCGAGGGGCGCCTGCCCTCCGCGAAGGCGCGCACCAGCGCGCGGCGCCCCTCCCGGTCCTCTCTCCGGTACCCGTACAGAGCGGTGACGAGCCAGTTCACCAGGTACGTGGCGGTGTAACAGCGGTCGTACGTCCGATGCCGGCCGAAGAAGTCGGCTTCGTCCCGCGACAGTTCGAACCCGGAGGAGAGGGCGAGGCCGTAGTCGGCGAAGTACAGGCGCCTGCCGTCGGTCAGGATGTTCTCGAAGTGCGCGTCGAAATGCAGCAGCCCGCGGCCGTTCATGAACGAGGTGCCGGCCGCCAGCCCTCTCTCCACCATGGCGTAGGCCCGGTCCGCGGTCTCGCCCCCCGCTTCGACCTGACCGCCCAACCACTGGTGCAGGGTCTGCGGGATGTACTCCAGGAACAGCGCGATGCTGGCCGACGACTGCTGGAGGGCCAGGATCCGGCGGCGCACCTGCGATGCGCCGCCCCAGTAGGCCACGGCCCGTTCCACGTCGGCCAGTTCCTCGGGCAGGGGCGCCGCGTGCGGCAGTACCCGCCAGTGGTACATCAGGGGAAACCCCTCGTGTTCCGCCGCCAGCACCCAGTTCGTCGTCATGACGTGCATGGCGAGCTCCCGCCAGGCGCCGAAGCCCGGCCCGCCGATGGCGCCGATGCCGTAGTGGCAGAAGAGGGGGAGCCCGAACAGATTCGCCGTGGACCGGACGTGCTCCGGTCGCAGCTCCAGGTCGGTGAGGGGTACCCGCTTCACGAAGACCCGGGTTCCGGCGACCTCCATCAGCGCCGACGTCCCGCCGATGCCGGACCCGGCCGGCACGGCGTCGTCCACGAGCGCCCGCAGGGCGCGGTCACCGCACCGGGACAGGGCTGCCGAGACGGCACCATGAGCGCTCAGACGTGCACCGTGCGCCAGGGCAGGGCCCTTCACCGCGTCCTCCGCCCGGCGCAACGGACCACACCCGGCCCGTCAGGGACGCCATACGTGGCGGTCTGCGGGCCGGGTACGGGGTGAAAGACGCTGCGACTCGCAGGGAATCGCAGGTCGCAAGGCATGAAAGATCAGGCCTTCTTGGTCTCCCAGAAGATCTTGTCGATCTGGGCGATGTAGTCCAGGGCCTTCTGGCCGGTGGCCGGGTCCGTGGAGCCCTTGGCGGCCGACAGGGCCTTCAGCGCGTCGTTGACCAGCTGGTGCAGCTCCGGGTACTTCTCGAAGTGCGGGGGCTTGAAGTAGTCGCTCCACAGCACGGAGACGTGGTGCTTGGCCAGCTCGGCGCGCTGCTCCTTGATGACCGTGGCGCGGGCCTGGAAGTGCGGGTCGTCGTTGCCGGCCATCTTCTCCTGGACGGCCTTCACCGACTCCGCCTCGATGCGGGCCTGGGCAGGGTCGTACACGCCGCAGGGCAGGTCGCAGTGGGCGCTGACCTTGACCTTGGGGGCAAACAGGCGGGAAAGCATGGAGCGTTTCCTTCCTCGTGATCGTCTTCTCACACTGGACATTACTCCGTGGCGGACGGCTTTTCGCGGGTGCCCCCGCGGGCTTAGGACAAAAGTCCGGGGTGAGACTGAGACTGGTGGAGGACGAACCGGGGAGGTGCCGGGAGATGCCGGAGCTGTCGCAGGACACCGAGCGGGTGAGGGCGCCGCTGCCCTTCGGGGTGGCCGAGGTGACCGGGCCGTCCATGGTGCCCACGCTGCACCACGGGGACCGGCTGCTCGTGCACTATGGCGCCCGGGTCAAACCCGGTGATGTGATCGTGCTGCGGCATCCGTTCCAGCAGGACCTGCTCGTCGTGAAGCGGGCCGCCGAGCGGCGGGACGGCGGTTGGTGGGTGCTCGGGGACAACACCTACGCCGGTGGTGACAGCACCGACTACGGTGTCGTCCCCGACGAGCTGGTCCTGGGCCGGGTCCGGTTCCGCTACCGGCCGCGCAGGTCGGACCGGCGTTCGGCGCTGGCCGTGGTGGGCTGGGCGCTGTCGTCGGCGCGGCCGGTGTTCTCCGCCCGGTCGGCCTCCAGGCGTTTGCGGGCGCGGTAGGCGGCCACGTTGGCGCGGGTGGCGCAGCGGTCGGAGCAGTAGCGGCGGGAGCGGTTGGTCGAGGTGTCCAGATAGGCGTTGCGGCAGGGCGGCGCCTCGCACAGGCCGAGCCGGTCCACGCCGTACTCGGTGAGGTGGAAGGCCAGGCCCATCGCGGCGATGGCGGCGTAGCCCGCGGTCGCGTTGGACGGATGGTCGGCCAGGTGCATGTGCCACAGCGGGCGGCCGTCGTCGTCGCGGAAGTCGTGGCCGGAGATCTGCGGGCTGACCGGGAACTCCAGCAGCAGCGAGTTCAGCAGGTCGACGGCGAGGGTCTCGTCGCCGCCGTCGGCCGCCTCGAACACCGAGCGGAGCCTGGCCCGGACCGAGCGGAACCGCGTCACATCGGCGTCCGTCGTGCGCCGGGCGGCCGACTGGTTCCCGCCGAACAGGTCGCGGACGGCCTCGACCGAGGTCAGCGTGTCCCTACTCCGGCCCGGTTCCTCGGTGTTGACGAGGCGTACGGCGTAGTCCGAGTAATAGGCCAGTTCCACTTGTAGTCCTTACGCTGGGGCTCTATGGTCATGCGTGCGGTCGGGTAACGGACGGTCGCGCTCCAAGGGTATTACGTGACGTACGCGAGGGAGGGCTCGATGACGGACGCGCACACCGCTACGGCCGCCGCCGACTGGCATGCCTGGCAGGAGAGCTGGGACCGGCAGCAGGAGTGGTACATGCCCGACCGCGAGGAGCGGTTCCGGGTCATGCTCGACATGGTCGAGGCACTCGTCGGCACGGCCCCGCGCGTGCTGGACCTGGCCTGCGGCACCGGCACCATCACCGCCCGGCTGCTCGCCCGCTTCCCCGACGCCACCAGCACCGGTGTCGATCTGGACCCGGCGCTGCTCGCCATCGCCGAGGGGACCTTCGCGGGGGACGAACGGGTCACGTTCGTCACCGCCGACCTCAAGGATCCCGGCTGGGCGGACGCACTGCCGTACGACTCCTACGACGCCGTCCTGACCGCGACGGCCCTGCACTGGCTGCACCGGGAACCCCTCGCCGACCTCTACGGGCACATCTCGGGGCTGGTCCGCGACGGCGGTGTCTTCATGAACGCGGACCGCATGACCGACGAGACCACGCCGCGGATCAACGCGGCGGAGCGGGCCCAGCGGCACGCCCGTATGGATCAGGCCAGGTCAGGGGGCGCCCTGGACTGGGCCGAGTGGTGGCGGCTCGCCGCGCGGGACCCGGTCCTCGCGGAGCCGACGGCCCGCCGCTTCGAGATCTACGGCGAACACGCGGAGGGTGACGCGCCGGCGGCGGAGTGGCACGCGCGCGTGCTGCGTGAGAAGGGGTTCGGCGAGGTGCGGCCGGTGTGGTGCTCGCCGTCGGACACGCTGTTGCTGGCGCTGAGGTAGCACAGGGGCGAGGGGGGGGGGGGGGGGGGGGGGGGGTGCGGGGGGGGGGGGGGGGGGGCCCGCCCCGCCCCCCCCCCCCCCCTCCGCCGTGCGCGGGACCGCGTTCAGAGCACCTTGGACAGGAACGACTTGGTGCGGTCGTGCTGCGGGTTGGACAGGACCTCGCGAGGAGTGCCGGATTCGACCACCACGCCGTCGTCCATGAAGACCAGGCTGTCGCCCACCTCGCGGGCGAAGCCCATCTCGTGGGTGACGACGATCATTGTCATCCCGTCCTCGGCGAGGTCACGCATGACGTCGAGGACCTCGCCGACGAGCTCCGGGTCGAGGGCCGACGTCGGCTCGTCGAAGAGCATCAGCTTCGGCTGCATGGCCAGCGCACGGGCGATGGCGACGCGCTGCTGCTGACCGCCGGAGAGCTGTGCGGGGTAGTGGCCCCTGCGGTCACCCAGACCGACCCGGTCCAGCAGCCGCTCCGCACGCTCCCGGGCGGTGGCCTTGCTCTCGCGCTTGACCTGCACCGGAGCTTCCATGACGTTCTCCAGCGCCGTCATGTGCGGGAAGAGGTTGAAGCGCTGGAACACCATGCCGATGTCCCGCCGCTGGGCCGCGACCTCTGCCTCTTTGAGCTCGTAGAGCTTGTCGCCCTTCTGCCGGTATCCGACCAGCTCACCGTCGACGGACAGCCGGCCGGCGCTGATCTTCTCCAGGTGGTTGATGCACCGCAGGAACGTGGACTTGCCTGAGCCGGACGGGCCGATCAGGCAGAACACCTCCCGCGCGTTCACCTCCAGGTTGATGCCCTTGAGGATGTGCGAGAGGCCGAAGGACTTGTGGACGCCCTCCGCCTTCACCATCGGCTGACCGCTCTGGCCGCTCACGATGTCCTTGCTGAGCTTGCTCATCGGCTCACCCCCGGGCGGCTGAAGGAGTTGAAGAGGCGGAGGTTCTTCCTCAGTCGCTGCAGTGGCGTCGGCGGCAGACTGCGCGTCGAGCCCCGGGCGTAACGGCGCTCCAGGTAGTACTGGCCGACGCTGAAGACACTGGTGAGGGCCAGATACCAGATCGACGCCACGAAGTACATCTCGACCACCGCCAGCGAGGTGCTGGAGATGTCGGTCGACCGTTTGATGAGTTCGTTGAACTGCACCGCGTAGGCGAGCGACGAGGTCTTGAGCATGTTGATGTACTCGTTGCCCGTCGGCGGCACGATCACCCGCATCGCCTGCGGGAGGACCACCCGCCGCAGTGTCCTGGCCCGCGTCATGCCCAGCGCGTGGGACGCCTCCGTCTGTCCCTCGTCGACTGACTGGATGCCCGCGCGGACGATCTCGGACATGTACGCGGCCTCGTTCAGGCCGAGCCCCAGCAGTGCCGCCAGGAACGGCGTCATCACCTGGTTCATCTCGTCCTTGTAGAACCCCAGGTTGAGGGTGGGGAACACCAGCGCGATGTTGTACCAGATGAGCAGCTGGACCAGAACCGGCGTGCCGCGGAAGAACCAGACGTAGAAGTAGGCGACCGTGCTGGTGACCGGGTTGGACGACATCCGCATGACCGCGAGGATCACGCCCAGGACGAGACCGAGCACCATGGCGAGCACGGAGATGTACAGCGTGTGCCAGGCGCCGGACAGGATTGTCTCGTCCGTGAGGTAGTCGGGGATGATGTCGTAGTTGATGTTCGCGTTGGAGAAGGCGATCCCGATCAGCACCAGGATGGCGAGGACCACCGCACCGGCCACCCAGCGGCCGTAGTGGCGTACCGGGATCGCCTTGATCTGCTCCGGCGGCACCGATGGCGCCGGAGCCTTGTCAACCGTGTCGGTCACAGTGACTGCCCTTCAGTGTCGCCGAGGTTCAGGAACCGCCGTTGATCTTCGCCTCGGTCACCGCGCCGTCCGTGACGTTCCACTTCTCGAGGATCTTCGTGTACTCGCCGTTCTCGATGATGGCGGTCATGGCCGCCTGGAGGGCGTCCCGCAGCTGGGTGCTCTCCTTGCTGACGCCGATGCCGTACGGGCCGGCCTCGATCTGGTCGCCGACAACCTCGAAGTCCTTGCCGCCGCCCGACGTCTTGGCGTTGTACGCCGCGACCGGGAAGTCGTTGAGGTCGGCGACGGACGCGCCCTGCTTCAGCCGGAGCAGCGCTTCGGGGTCGGTGTCGTAGGTCTCGAGCTTGATGGCGGGCTTGCCGTCCTTGGTGCACTTCTCGTTCTGCGCGTTGGCGATGCCCTCGGAGGTGGTGCCGCGCTGCAGCGCCACGACCTGGCCGCACAGGTCGTCCAGGGACTTGATGCCCTCGGGGTTGCCCTTCTGGACCAGGATCGACGTACCGGCGGTGAAGTAGTCGACGAAGTCGATGCCGTCACCGGCCTTCTTGCCGGTATCGGAGTCGATGCCGTTCTGGCGGTCCTTGGTGTCGTTCATCGCGGACATGATCACGTTGAAGCGCTTGGACTGCAGACCGACGATGAGCTGGTCGAACTTGCCGTTCTGGAAGTCGAACTTCACCCCGAGCTGCTTGCTGAGGGCTTCCGCGATGTCGGGATCGATGCCGACGGCCTTGCCGTCCTTCATGAACTCGACCGGCGGGTACGCGATGTCGGAGCCCACCTTGATGACGCCCGCCTTGCGGATGTCGGCCGGGAGCTTGTCGGCGAGCGGCGCGTTGGACGAGTCGGCGGTGCTGCTGTCACTGCCCTTGTCCGTCTGGTCACCGCAGCCGGTGAGAAGCAGTGCGCCTGCGACCGCGATCGCGCCGACCGCCGCAAGACGGGAGTGCGCGGCGGTGGTACGACGGGTGGTGCGTGCGGTCATGGTGGGTTCCTCCGGCGGATGGGTGGAGTTGCCGACGGGGCCGGCGACTGCCTTGACGGCATCGCCACGGGTCGACGAGAGCACACGCCTTCGAGTGTCGCGACCTCGTGTGATTACCGCATCTTGCCATTCGGACCGTGCCGTTCAGGGACCTCCCGATGTCAAAATCGGATAACGGGTGACGCTCGAACCGCACCAGTCCGGTACATCGCGGCCGGACGGTCTGTGGGAATTCGCCATTCCGGCGGGAGGATCTCCGGCTACTCCGGTGTTATGGAAGCGACCGTCATGATCTTGGGTGCAGTTGTGGGCTTGCTGCAGGTTCGTCCAGGTCTTGTCCTGATATCGGGCGATGATTCGGGGTGTCGGCATGTGACCTTCACGTTATGGACTCGTCTCCGGCGGCGTCCGTCCGGTAAGAAGGTTCTTTACACCCCTCATCCGGGGCTCAAGGGCGCGTGTGCGGCGCGCCCGTCGTGTTCGGCCCGTACGCATCAACCCTCCGGGCCTTGCGCGGTCCCGCCCACCCCTCACCAGGAGTGGCAACCCTCAAACCGTAAATACTTAAGGGGTAAAACCAAGTGGCAGCGGAGATTGTCAATCCTCGCAGCGACAGCGAAAGCCGGAACGGTCTCAAGGAACCGGAGAGCAGGGCAGAGCTCCTGGATTCCTTCGACCCGGCGTTCGCGCTGCACCGCGGCGGCAAGATGGCTGTGCAGGCCACCGTGCCGATCCGGGGCAAGGACGATCTGTCCCTGGCTTACACGCCCGGGGTCGCGAAGGTGTGCAGCGCGATCGCCGAGCAGCCGGACCTCGTCCACGACTACACGTGGAAATCGCAGGTCGTCGCCGTCGTGACGGATGGTACGGCCGTGCTCGGGCTCGGGGACATCGGCCCCGAGGCCTCCCTCCCGGTGATGGAGGGCAAGGCCATCCTGTTCAAGCAGTTCGGCGGCGTGGACGCGGTCCCGCTCGCACTGAACTGCACCGATGTCGACGAGATCGTCGAGACCGTGGTCCGGCTCGCCCCGTCCTTCGGCGGGGTGAACCTGGAGGACATCTCGGCCCCCCGGTGCTTCGAGATCGAGAAGCGGCTGCAGGAGCGGCTGGACATCCCGGTCTTCCACGACGACCAGCACGGCACGGCGGTCGTGTCGCTGGCGGCGCTGCGGAACGCGGCGCGGCTGAGCGGACGCACGCTGGGCGAGCTGCGGGCCGTGATCTCGGGCGCGGGCGCCGCGGGTGTGGCGATCGCCAAGATGCTGGTCGAGGCCGGGATCGGTGATGTCGCCGTGGCCGACCGCAACGGCGTCGTGTCACGCGACCGCGAGGACCTCACGCCGATCAAGGCGGAGCTGGCGTCGTTCACGAACAAGGCCAATCTCTCCGGATCGCTGGAGTCGGCGCTGGCCGGGGCCGATGTGTTCATCGGTGTCTCCGGCGGCACGGTGCCGGAGCCGGCGGTGGCGTCGATGGCCGAGGGCGCGTTCGTTTTCGCCATGGCCAACCCGGAGCCGGAGGTGCACCCGGAGGTCGCGCGGAAGTACGCGGCGGTCGTGGCCACCGGGCGGTCGGACTTCCCCAACCAGATCAACAACGTGCTGGCGTTCCCCGGCATCTTCGCGGGCGCGCTGCAGGTGCGGGCCTCGCGGATCACCGAGGGGATGAAGCTGGCGGCGGCCGAGGCACTGGCCTCGGTGGTCGGTGACGATCTTGCCGCGGACTACGTCATCCCGTCCCCGTTCGACGAGCGGGTCGCCCCCGCGGTGACGGCGGCCGTGGCCGCTGCCGCCCGGGCGGAGGGTGTCGCCCGCCGCTGAGGCGCACGCCTTTCGTTGGCCCCGTCCGGGTGTGGACGGGGCCAACGCTCGTTCCCGGGGGCCGGCTCCCGTGCCGGAGGCCCGGGGCCGGGCGAGCGGCACACTGCCGCCGTGTCGCCGAGGGCGTGTGGCAAGAGGGCGTGTGTCACAGCGGGCCCTGGTTCCCCCGGAGGGGCGGGGAACCTATCGTCAAGGTCATGTTCGCTGTCTACGCCGCCCGAATCGACCGCGACCAGCCGCTCAACGGTCTGGAGTCGGGGGAGCGTCCCGCTCCCGAGACCCGGCCCGGCTGGAGCACCGTCACGGTCAAGGCCGCCTCCCTCAACCACCATGACCTCTGGTCCCTGCGCGGCGTCGGCCTCGCGGAGGACAAACTGCCGATGATCCTCGGTTGCGACGCCGCCGGTGTCGACGCGGACGGCAACGAGGTCGTCCTGCACTCGGTGATCGGACAGAGCGGTCACGGAGTGGGGCCCACGGAGCCCCGGTCCATCCTGACCGAGCGCTACCAGGGCACCTTCGCCGAACAGGTCGCCGTGCCCACCTGGAACATCCTGCCCAAGCCGAAGGAGCTCTCCTTCGAGGAGGCCGCCTGTCTGCCGACCGCCTGGCTGACGGCGTACCGGATGCTGTTCACCAACGCCGGGGTCCGGCCCGGCGACTCCGTACTGGTGCAGGGGGCCGGCGGCGGTGTCGCCACCGCCGCCATCGTGCTCGGCAAGGCCGCCGGACTGCGGGTCTTCGCCACCAGCCGGGACGAGGCCAAGCGCAAGCGGGCGCTGGAGCTGGGGGCCGTGGAGGCGGTGGAGGCCGGTGCGCGACTGCCGCAGCGCGTCGACGCCGTCATCGAGACCGTCGGGGCCGCCACCTGGTCGCACTCGGTGAAGTCGCTGCGCCCCGGTGGCACGCTGGTGATCTCCGGGGCCACCAGTGGGGACCGGCCCTCGCACGCCGAGCTGACGCGGGTCTTCTTCCTGGAGCTGAAGATCGTCGGATCGACGATGGGGACCAAGGACGAACTGGAGGACCTGCTCTCCTTCTGTGCCGCCACGGGTGTACGTCCTGTCATCGACGAGGTGCTGCCGATGGACCGGGCGAGGGAGGGCTTCGAGCGGATGGAGTCGGGGGGGCAGTTCGGGAAGATCGTGCTCACCGGTCCCTGAGAGACGGGGGTTCGTGCCGACGGCCGGTCCGGGTTTCCGGGCCGGCCGTCGGCTTGTCAACTGGGGTTGACGACCGCGTCGTGTCAACGTACGTTGACATCATGACTGAGGCAACCGACCTCGCCGAGCGGGCGGGTGACCGCGACCCGCGGATCGGCCTGCGGGCCGTCGCCGCGCTGCGCAGGCTGCTGGAGCAGCTGGAGACCGTGCAGGTGCGCAACGCGCGCCATCAGGGCTGGTCATGGCAGGAGATCGCCACCGAACTCGGGGTGAGCAGGCAGGCCGTGCACAAGAAGTACGGGAGGCATTGATGTTCGAGCGGTTCACGAAGGACGCCCGGGGCGTGGTGAAGGGGGCGGTCGCGCACGCGGAGCAGGTGGGCGCGCGAAGCGTCGGCGCCGAGCATCTCCTGCTGGCCCTGCTGGACCGGGAGGGAAGCCGGGCCTCCTTCGCGCTGGCGGCCCTCGGGCTCGACGGGCGGCGGGAGTCCGTCATGGCGGCGCTGGAACGGGCGCGGCGGCGGGGCGGGCTGACCCAGGCCGAGACCGACGCCCTCGCCGGGCTGGGAATCGACGTGCCGGAGATCGTGGCCCGGGTGGAGGAGGTGCACGGAGCCGGGGCACTGTCCGGCGACCGGAAAGCCGGTGGCCGATGGTCGGGGCACCGCCCCTTCGAGCAGGGGGCCAGGGACATCCTGACCGGCGCCCTGCGCGCGGCCACCGCCCAGCGGGACCGGTACATCGGCGACCAGCACATCCTCCTCGCTCTCACCGCCCGCCCCGGCGTCCCCGCCGAGGTCCTCGCCGACCACGGGGTGACCTACGCGTCGGTGACCCGGGTGCTGTACGGAAACGGCGGCGAGGCCAAGGCGGGCTGACGGCGGCTCACGCCTTCGGGGTGCGCAGTGTCTTCCCGATCCGGGCCGCCGCCGTGGACAGATCGCGGCGGGCGTCCCGGAGCTGGTCCGCGGTGACCCCGTGGTCGCGGGCCGCGTCCCGGATGTCGTCCCGGAAACGGTCCAGGAGCCGGTCCAGATCGCGGGCCGGGTCGCCGGTGGAGTCCGCGGCGTCCTCGTGCGCCCATGCCGGGGTGTAGCCGGCGGGGAAGTCCTCGGGTGTCCGGGAGTACGACGGTTCGGAGGCCTTGCCGGGGGATCCCGTGCCGGTGCGGCCGAAGGCGAAGTCCTTGCCGAACTCGCTCATCTCCTTGGCCAGTTCCCCCAGGCCCTCGCGCAGTCCCGTCGGCCAGTCGCCCCGGGTGAAGTGGTCCTGCACCTGTTCCTGGACCTGCCGCATGATGCGCTGCACCTCCTCCTGCGCCTTGTCCTGGGCCTCCTTGGCCTGGCGGCGGGCACGCTGGGCCTCCTCGCGGGAGCGCCGGCTCTCGTCCTTGGCGCGCCGGGCCTGTTCCTTCCACTCCTGCTTGGCGCGGCGCATCTCCTCCTTGGCGGCGCGCCAGGCGTCCTTGTCGCCGAAGACCGAGAAGTCGCCGAGGAAGCCCTCCTCGTCGGTGGACGAGCCGTTGGTGCGGGACTGGCGGGCCCTGCCGGCCGCGGCTCGCATCTCGCGGCGCAGATCGCCCGCGGCGCCGCTGACGTCGGCCCGGATCTCGGCGGCCAGTTCGGCGACCGACTCCCGGATCTCCAGCTCCAGATCGGCCAGCTCGCCACTGCGGTCGGCCAGTTCGGCGCGGCCGGCGTCCGTGATGGCGTACACCTTGCGGCCGCCCTCGGTGGTGTGGGTGACCAGGCCTTCGGCCTCCAGCTTGGCCAGGCGCGGGTAGACCGTGCCTGCCGAAGGCGCGTACAGCCCCTGGAAGCGCTCTTCGAGGAGGCGGATCACCTCGTAGCCGTGGCGCGGGGCCTCGTCCAGCAGCTTCAGCAGATACAGGCGGAGACGTCCGTGGGCGAAGACGGGGGGCATGTCAGAGCACCTTCTTGTCGGTCGTACCGGCATTGTCCCCCGCGCCGTCCCCCAGGTCCGGCTCGTCCTCCCCGGGCGGGCGGCGCAGCAGGGCGATGGAGCCGGAGACGGTGGTGGCGCGCAGTGTGCCGCTGCCCGCGCCCAGACGGCCGGTGAGCTTGTGGGCGCCCCACTGGCCCTGCACCCGGAGGTCGTCGAAGGCGTTGGAGATCGCGCCGCTGGCGGTGTTGGCCTCGACCTCGGCGTCCGCCGGGTCGGGCAGCCGGACGGCGATCTCGCCCGAGACGCTGGTCAGTTTCACGTCGGTGGGTCCGTCGGGATCGAGGTCCACGATCATGGAGCCGCTGACCGTGTCGGCCCGCACGGAGGAGCCGGAGCCCTCGACGACGGTGAGGTCGCCGGAGACGGAGGCGAAGCGGAGGTCGCCGGTGACGGACTGGGCCTCAACGTTCCCCGACACGGTGTCCGCGCGGACCGGGCCGGAGAGGGCGACGAGGGTGGTGTCGCCCGCCACGCCCTTCACCACGGCGGGGCCGCGGATGCCGGAG
This sequence comes from Streptomyces sp. NPDC031365, assembly GCF_055569765.1. Classification (NCBI taxonomy): domain Bacteria; kingdom Bacillati; phylum Actinomycetota; class Actinomycetes; order Kitasatosporales; family Streptomycetaceae; genus Streptomyces; species Streptomyces sp. NPDC031365. The sequence continues at coordinate 143,440 of NZ_JBVIIM010000016.1, forward strand.
ACGACGGCGGTGGCGCCGACCACCCCCACCTCGACGCGGGTCCCGGCGGGGACGGCGAGGGAGACCACCGCGCTGCGGCGCCAGCCCTTGCGGTCGAGCCACTTGAGGAAGCCCTTCCAGGGCAGGTCGTCGTAGGCCACCGTGAGGGTGCCGTCCTTCTGGGTCACCACCAGGGGTGGGCCGTCGATCTCGGAGACCTCCAGGCGGGCGGAACCTTCTTCGGTGCCCACCACGTTCACCGTTCCGTTGACGATGCGTACGTGGAGTTCGGTCACGGGGGCGTCGAAGGTGAGCTGTGTGGGCTCCGCTACGGACGACTCGGGCATGGTGGCGACCTCCTGGGAGTGACCCGATGGCACAGGGACGCGCCATATCGCGTCTTACGTGATTCACGATATATCGCGGTTGCGGAAAGTCAAGACGCTCGTTCTGGTGAGCGTTCGTGAACGGTCGTGGGTGTGAGCGGTGGGGGTGGTGGAGGGCGGTGCTGGGCCGGGTGCCCCGTGTTGTCGCTGAGCGGGGGGTGGGGTGCGCAGCCCGGCGTTTGCGGGGTGCCGTCGCGCCCACCCGTGCCGCCCCAGCGGCACGACTGCCGGCGGGAGTGGCGGGAGTGGCGGGAGCGGCGGGAGTGGCGGGAGTGGCGCACTCAGGGCGCGGCGGGAAGCGGGGCAGCCCGCGGTGGCGGCGATGGTGGGGAGCGGCCGGATTCGGTGGGGAGGCGGAGCGGCCCGCGGGACCGGCGGGGTGGGCTGGAGGCGGCGCCTCGGAAGACGCCGGAGCGGCCTGCGGGAAGAGGCGGAGGGACCCGTGCGGCGCTCGGAAGAGGAGGCGGGAGGGTCCCGAGCCGGTGTGCGGGAGGGGGCCGGACCGGCGTTACCGCCTCGGTGGGAGAGGCGGCCGGGAGCGGCCTGCGGTGGTGGGCCGTGGGCGGGGCCCTGCGGTCACCCGGGGCGTACCGGGGTGCCGTCGTCTCTCAAGGGAGGGGGAGCGGGCGGCACCCCGCCGGGGTTCTACTCCTCGTCGTCCTCGTCGTCCAGGCGGGCCAGCCAGGTGGCCAGGCGTTCCACCGGGACCTCGAAGTCGGGGTTGAGGTCCACGAACGTCCTCAGCTGCTCGGCCAGCCACTCGAAGGTGACCTCCTCCTCGCCGCGCCGCTTCTCCAGTTCCTCGATGCCACGGTCCGTGAAGTACATGAGGACAAGGATATGTGCCGGAAAAACGGGCGGGCCGCACCCCCCGTGAGAGGGATGCGGCCCGCGCGCACGGCTGCCGGTTACGCCTCGAAGACCTCGCGCACCAACTGCTCCTGCTCGGCCTGGTGGCGCTTGGCGGAGCCGACCGCCGGCGACGAGCCGTGCGGCCGCGAGATGCGGCGCAGACGCTCGTCGTGCGGGAGGTCGGCGCCGACCGCCAGGTCGAGGTGGTCGATCAGGTTGAGTGCGATGAACGGCCAGGCACCCTGGTTCGCCGGCTCCTCCTGGGCCCACAGGTACTTCTCGGCGTTCGGGTACTTCTTGATCTCCGCCTGGAGCTCGGCGCCCGGCAGCGGGTACAGACGCTCGATGCGGATGACCGCCGTGTCCGTCGCGCCGCGCTTCTGCCGCTCGGCATCGAGGTCGTAGTAGACCTTGCCGGCGGTGAAGACGACCTTCTTGACCGCGGCCGGGTCGACCGAGGCGTCGCCGATGACCGGGCGGAACTGGCCCGAGGTGAACTCCTCCGCCTTCGCCGCCGCGGCCTTCAGGCGGAGCATCGACTTCGGGGTGAAGACGACCAGCGGCTTGTGGTGCGGGTTGTGCGCCTGCCACCGCAGGAGGTGGAAGTAGTTCGACGGCGACGTCGGCATCGCGACCGTCATGTTGTTCTGCGCGCAGAGCTGCAGGAACCGCTCCGGCCGGGCCGAGGAGTGGTCCGGGCCCTGGCCCTCGTAGCCGTGCGGGAGGAGCAGGACCACACCGGAGGTCTGGGCCCACTTCTGCTCGGCCGAGGAGATGAACTCGTCCACGACCGTCTGAGCGCCGTTGACGAAGTCACCGAACTGCGCCTCCCACAGCACGAGCGCGTCGGGGCGGGCCAGCGAGTAGCCGTACTCGAAGCCCATCGCCGCGTACTCGGACAGGAGGGAGTTGTAGACGTTCAGCCGCGACTGGTCCTCGGAGAGGTACTGCAGCGGCGTGTACTCCTCGCCCGTGCTGCGGTCGATGATGACCGCGTGGCGCTGGCCGAAGGTGCCGCGCTGGGAGTCCTGGCCCGCCAGGCGCACCGGGACGCCCTCCAGGAGCAGCGAGCCGAGGGCGAGGGTCTCGCCCATGCCCCAGTCGATGGTGCCGTCCTCGACCATCGCCGCCCGGCGCTGCATCTGCGGCAGCAGTCGCGGGTGGACGGTGATGTGGTCGGGGATGTTCACCTGGGACTCGGCGATCCGCTTGACGGTCTCCGTGGTCACCGCGGTGTTCACGGCGACCGGGAACTCGGCCTGCGGGTCCGCGTGCTCGACCGTGGACGGCTGCGAGGTGGCCTCACGGACTTCCGTGAAGACCTTCTCCAGCTGTCCCTGGTAGTCCTGCAGCGCCTGCTCGGCCTCTTCGAGGGTGATGTCCCCGCGGCCGATGAGGGACTCGGTGTACAGCTTGCGGACCGAGCGCTTCTTGTCGATCAGGTCGTACATCAGCGGCTGGGTGAAGGCCGGGTTGTCCGACTCGTTGTGACCGCGGCGGCGGTAGCAGATGAGGTCGATCACCACGTCCTTGTTGAACGCCTGGCGGAACTCGAAGGCCAGGCGCGCGACGCGCACGACGGCCTCCGGGTCGTCGCCGTTCACGTGGAAGATCGGGGCCTCGATCATGCGGGCCACGTCGGTGGCGTACATCGAGGAGCGCGACGACTCGGGCGCGGCCGTGAAGCCGACCTGGTTGTTGATGACGACGTGGACCGTGCCACCGGTGCGGTAGCCGCGCAGCTGCGACATGTTCAGGGTCTCGGCCACCACGCCCTGGCCCGCGAAGGCCGCGTCGCCGTGGATCGCCACCGGCAGGACCGTGAAGTCCGTGCCGCCCTTGCCGATGATGTCCTGCTTGGCGCGGGCGACGCCCTCCAGGACCGGGTCCACCGCCTCCAGGTGCGAGGGGTTGGCCACCAGGGAGACCTTGATCTGCTCGCCGTCCAGACCGGTGAAGGTGCCTTCGGCGCCCAGGTGGTACTTCACGTCGCCGGAGCCGTGCATCGACTTCGGGTCGAGGTTGCCCTCGAACTCGCGGAAGATCTGCGCGTACGACTTGCCGACGATGTTGGCCAGCACGTTCAGCCGGCCGCGGTGGGCCATGCCGATGACGACCTCGTCCAGGCGGGACTCGGCGGCCGAGTCCAGCACCGCGTCGAGCAGCGGGATGACGGACTCGCCGCCCTCCAGGGAGAAGCGCTTCTGGCCGACGTACTTCGTCTGCAGGAACGTCTCGAACGCCTCCGCCGCGTTCAGCCGGCGCAGGATGCGCAGCTGCTCCTCGCGTTCCGGCTTGGTGTGCGAGCGCTCGATGCGGTCCTGGATCCACTTGCGCTGCTTGGGGTCCTGGATGTGCATGAACTCGACGCCCGTGGTGCGGCAGTACGAGTCGCGCAGCACGCCGAGGATGTCGCGCAGCTTCATCAGGGACTTCCCGGAGAAGCCGCCGACGGCGAACTCGCGCTCCAGGTCCCACAGGGTGAGGCCGTGCTCGACGATGTCCAGGTCGGGGTGCTTGCGCTGGCGGTACTCCAGCGGGTCGGTGTCGGCCATGACGTGGCCGCGGACCCGGTAGGAGTGGATCAGCTCGAAGACCCGGGCGGCCTTGGTGACGTCGTCGTCGTGGGAGGCGTCGATGTCCTTGAGCCAGCGGACCGGCTCGTAGGGGATGCGCAGCGCCTCGAAGATCTCGTCGTAGAAGCCGTTCTCGCCGAGCAGGAGGTTGGCGACCTGGCGCAGGAACTCGCCGGAGGCGGCGCCCTGGATCACCCGGTGGTCGTAGGTCGACGTGAGCGTCATGACCTTGGAGATGCCGAGCTTGTTCAGGGTGTCCTGGCTGGTGCCCTGGAACTCCGCCGGGTAGTCCATCGAGCCGACGCCCAGGATCACCGACTGGCCGGGCATCAGGCGCGGCACGGAGTGCACCGTGCCGAGGCCGCCGGGGTTGGTCAGGGAGACCGTGACACCGGTGAAGTCGTCCATCGTCAGCTTGTTGTCGCGGGCGCGACGGACGATGTCCTCGTAGGCCTGCCAGAACTCGAAGAAGTTCAGCGTCTCGGCCTTCTTGATGGCCGCGACGACCAGCTGGCGGTCGCCGTTGGGCTTCACCAGGTCGATGGCCAGGCCGAGGTTGACGTGCTCCGGCTTCACCAGGGTCGGCTTGCCGTCCACCCGCGCGAACGAGTTGTTCATCGCCGGCATGGCCTTGATGGCCTGGACCATCGCGTAGCCGATGAGGTGCGTGAAGGAGATCTTCCCGCCCCGGGCCCGCTTGAGGTGGTTGTTGATGACGATGCGGTTGTCGAACAGCAGCTTCACCGGGAGCGCGCGCACGGACGTGGCCGTGGGCAGCTCCAGCGAGGCGTCCATGTTCTTCGCCACGGCGGCGGACGGACCGCGCAGGGTCACCTGCTCGGCCCCGGTCTTCGCCTCGCCCGCGGGCTCCGCCTTGGGCTTGGCCGGTGCCGACTTCGCGGCGGGGGCGGCGGCCTTCGCCGGAGCGGCGGCCTGCGCCGGCGCCTTGGCGGCGGGTGCCGGTGCGGCGGCAGCGGGCCGGGCGGCCGCAGGAGCGGGCGCGGCGGGCTGGGCCGGGGTGGTGGTGGTTCCCGCGGCCCCTGCGGCCGCGTTACCCGCCGGAGCCGAGGTCGCAGGCGCGCCCGGCTTGTAGTCGGCGAAGAAGTCCCACCAGGCTCGGTCCACCGAGTTCGGGTCCTGGAGGTACTGCTGGTAGATCTCGTCGACGAGCCATTCGTTGGCACCGAAGGCCGCAGCGGGGTTCTTGCCCGCTTGGTCGGTGTCGGTCGAGATGCTCGAGTTACTGGGGGACTGTGGCGACACGGCGTCAACCGCCCTCTTCCGCTTCGCAAGATGATGGACAGCGGGAATCAAGGCTACGCCCCCAAGAGCGAGAAGGTCAGGCCGGGCCCGTTCATCGTCGTGTAAGTCACATCCCCGCACGTGTTTCGGCGCGGGAAATGGCGGGAAACAAGCATGGTTCCGGTTCTTCCGGCGGCTTCAGGGATCGCTCGGCGGGGACCCGACGCGCAGCTCACGCGGGTCTGTGCGCGATCACACCTGTCCGTCAGCGCGAACGTGGATGGATCTTGCGGCTCCGCTTCGAACTTTACGTCACCTTGGTACGGAAGACGGCCCCGGAAGAGTGATGAGAATCCGGCAGCCCCGCTCGGATTCGGCCACTCCGATCCGGCCGCCGTGCAGATCGACGGCCCAGCGGGCGATCGCCAGACCGAGCCCGGTTCCGCCGTCGCTGCCCGGGCCGTGCGGCCGGTTGACGTTGCCGCGGTTGAACCGCTCGAAGACCCGGCGCCACTCGGTCCGCGGAATACCCGGTCCCTCGTCCAGCACCTCCAGCTCCAGGGAACCCGCCCCGTCGCCGCGGCGCGCCCGGACCGTCACGCGGCCGTGCGGCGGACTGTGCTTGACCGCGTTGTCGATCAGGTTGGAGACGACCTGGTGGATGCGTTCCGGGTCCGCGTGCGCGGTCAGTTCCGGCGGCGACACGTCGAGGTGCAGATGGACGTCCGTACGGGTGTGGCCGCCGGATCCGGAGGCCATGCCCGCGCGGGCGGAGGCGACCATGTTGGCCTCCTTGAGTACGCCGGACAGATACGGCCACACCTCGAAGCGGCGCTTCCTCAGCGGGACGACCCCGTTGTCCAGGCGGGACAGGTCCAGGAGCGTCTCCACGAGGCGTCCGAGCCGCTCGGTCTGCTTCAGGGCCGTGCGCATCGTCTCGGGATCCGCCCGCGTGACGCCGTCGACGATGTTCTCCAGCACCGCGCGGAGGCCCGCGATGGGGGTGCGCAGCTCGTGCGAGACGTTGGCCACCAGCTCTTTGCGCTGGCGGTCCTGGGCCTCCAGCTCGTCCGCCATGACGTTGATCGTCTGGGCCAGGTCGCCCAGCTCGTCCCGGCGGTTCTCCCGCACCCGGCGGGTGTAGTCGCCGTGAGAGATCGACCGGGCCACGGCGTTCATGTCGTCCAGCGGCGCGGTGAGCGAGTGGGCCACGAACTGCGTGATGAGGAGGGTGGCGATCATCGAGAAGACCGTGATGAAGCGCAGCTCCGTCTTGGTGTGCACGGCGATCACCGACAGCCCCGTGGTGATCAGGACGGAGACGACGACCAGCGCACCCAGCTTCGTCTTGATCGAGAACGGGCGTACACCGCCCCAGGGCTGCGAGTCCCCGGGGCCTCTGCGTCCGGCCGGCCCATCGCTCATGGGTTGGGCGTCTCCAGGGCGTAGCCCACGCCGTGCACGGTGCGGATCCGCTCGGCGCCGATCTTCCGGCGCAGCGCCTTGATGTGGCTGTCGACGGTGCGGGTGCCGGAGGCGTCCGCCCAGTCCCAGACCTCGGCCAGCAGTTGCTCACGCGAGAGCACCGCGCGGGGCGTGTTCGCCAGGCACACCAGGAGGTCGAACTCGGTGGGCGTCAGATGGACGTCCTCGCTGCGCACACGCACCCGGCGCTGCGCGTGGTCGATCTCCAGTTCGCCGAGGCGCAGGATGCCGCTGCGCGGTGTCGTGGCGGCGAGGGCCGCGCGCTCCATGCGGCGCAGCAGCACATGCACGCGCGCCGCGAGTTCCCGCATGGAGAACGGCTTGGTCATGTAGTCGTCGGCGCCGACGCCCAGCCCGACCAGCATGTCGGTCTCGTCGTCCCGCGCGGTGAGCATCATGACCGGCACCGGCCGCTGGGCCTGCACGCGCCGGCAGACCTCCAGTCCGTCGAAGCCCGGCAGCATGATGTCCAGGATGAGCAGGTCGGGCTGCCATGCCTCTGCCGTGTCCACCGCGGACGGTCCGTCGCCCGCCGTTTGCACCAGGAATCCCTCGGCACGCAGGCGGGTCGCGATGGCGTCCACGATCGTCGCGTCGTCCTCGACCACCAGGATCCGGCGCTGTGCGCCGGGTGTGGTCGTCGCCGTGCTGTTGTGGGAGGTCTGTGTCTGCTCCATCGCCCGCCCCTGAGGTGTGCTTTTTCCGGAATCCGTGGGGTGATCCGTCGTCTGCGCATCACTGCGATTGACGCTTGAATGATCCGTGTCAGAGCAGCAGCGTACGGGGATCCACCGCGGCTTTGCTATCCAGGGCGGATGCCGATGTGCACGACGTCCGGAACGCCCCGGGCAACGGGGATCTCTTCGGTACGCACCTGTCGGAACCCGGCATTCCGCAAGGTTCCCTCGAATTCCGCGGACGGTTTGGCCGACCAGACGGCGAGCACCCCCCGCGGATGCAACACCCTCGCGCAGGCCGCGAGTCCGGCCGGTGAATAGAGACCGTCGTTGTCCTCGGTGACCGTCCACTCGGGCCCGTTGTCGATATCGAGACACAGCGCGTCGAACGTGTCGGATGTCTCATGGACGTACTCGACGAGATCCGCCTCGACGATGTCCGCGCGAAGGTCGGCCAGGGCTCGTGCGGAGAGGCCGGACAGGGGCCCGACGCGGTGCCATTCGATGATGGCCGGTTCCCGCTCCACCACGGTGATCCGGCCCCAGCGGGACTGCCCGGTGGCGTGTGCGAGCGAGAAGCCCACCCCGAGACCGCCGATGAGGACGCGCGGGTCCGCGGCGCGCGCGTCGAGGGCGTCCAGCGCGGCGTCGACGAGCCGCCGCTCCGAACGGCCGTCGGAGGTGTCCATCAGGAAGCAGCCGTTGGCGATGATCTGCAGCAGGTCACCGTGCCTGCGCAGCGCGACCTCGCCGTACGGGCCCTCGCGGCGGTCCAGGATTTCGGGAGGTTCGGGAATGTCGTACGGGGTGGACATGCGTTCATCCTGGCAGCTCCCCTTTCGCGGCGGTCACGGCCGTCCGCACCCCGGGAACGGTGATCGCTCAGAGCGAACGCACCGCTGGGAACATACGGCGATCCCCGTGCATTGAGTCGGCATAGCTCAACTTGACTGCCGAAGGGGAGATCATGGCTACTGAGTCCACACCGCTCGCCCTGCCTGTGCTGCCGCTCGACGACGAGGTCGTGCTGCCCGGGATGGTGGTTCCGCTGGACCTGAGCGATTCCGAGGTGCGCGCGGCGGTGGAGGCCGCCCAGGCCGCCGCCCGGACGACGCCGGGAAAGCCCAGGGTGCTCCTGGTGCCACGCGTCGACGGGACCTACGCCGGTACCGGCGTGCTGGGCACGGTCGAGCAGGTCGGCAGGCTGGCCGACGGTGACCCGGGCGCCCTGATCCGCGGACGTGGCCGCGTGCGCATCGGCGCCGGGACCACCGGGCCGGGCGCGGCGCTGTGGGTGGAGGGCACGCGGATCGACGAGACCGTTCCCGAGCCGCTGCCGGGGCAGGTCGACGCACTTGTCAAGGAGTACAAGGCGCTCGCCACCGCCTGGCTGCGCAAGCGCGGCGCCTGGCAGGTCGTGGACCGCGTCCAGGCCATCGACGACGTCTCCGCGCTCGCCGACAACTCCGGCTACTCGCCGTTCCTGACCACCGAGCAGAAGGTCGTCCTGCTGGAGACCGCCGACCCGGTGGCCCGGCTGAGGCTCGCCACCCAGCAGCTGCGCGACCACCTCGCCGAGCAGGACGTGGCCGAGACCATCGCCAAGGACGTCCAGGAGGGCGTCGACAAGCAGCAGCGCGAGTTCCTGCTCCGCCGCCAGCTGGAGGCCGTCCGCAAGGAGCTGCGCGAGCTGAACGGCGAACAGGAGGGCGAGGAGTCCGACGACTACCGCGCCCGCGTCGAGGCGGCCGGCCTGCCGGAGAAGGTCCGCGAGGCCGCGCTCAAGGAGGTCGACAAGCTGGAGCGCTCCTCCGACCAGTCGCCCGAGGGCTCCTGGATCCGCACCTGGCTCGACACGGTTCTGGAGATGCCGTGGAACGAGCGCACCGAGGACGCCTACGACATCCGGGGTGCCCAGTCCGTCCTGGACGCCGAGCACGCGGGCCTGGAGGACGTGAAGGAACGGATCACCGAGTACCTGGCCGTGCGCAAGCGGCGCGGTGACCGGGGTCTGGGAATCGTCGGCGGGCGGCGCGGAGGAGCGGTGCTCGCCCTGGTCGGTCCGCCGGGTGTCGGCAAGACCAGCCTCGGTGAGTCCGTCGCCCACGCGATGGGCCGCGCGTTCGTCCGCGTCGCCCTCGGCGGCGTCCGCGACGAGGCCGAGATCCGCGGCCACCGCCGGACCTACGTCGGCGCACTGCCCGGCCGGATCGTGCGGGCGATCAAGGAGGCGGGTTCGATGAACCCGGTCGTCCTGCTGGACGAGATCGACAAGGTGGGCTCCGACTTCCGCGGCGACCCGGCCGCCGCCCTCCTCGAAGTCCTCGACCCGGCGCAGAACCACACCTTCCGGGACCACTACCTGGAGGTCGAGCTCGACCTGTCCGACGTCGTGTTCCTCGCGACGGCCAACGTCCTCGAAGCCATCCCGGAGGCCCTGCTCGACCGCATGGAGCTGGTCCGCCTCGACGGCTACACCGAGGACGAGAAGGTCGTCATCGCCCGCGACCACCTGCTCCCGCGCCAGCTGGAACGCGCGGGTCTGGAAGAGGACGAGGTGACGATCGACGAGGGCGCGCTGCGCAAGCTGGCCGGCGAGTACACGCGCGAGGCGGGCGTGCGCACCCTGGAGCGGTCCATCGCGCGGCTGCTGCGCAAGATCGCGGCCCGGCACGAACTGGGCGAGCGCGAGCTGCCCTTCACGGTGACGGAGACGGACCTGCGGGACCTGATCGGCCGGCCGCACCACGTGCCCGAGTCCGCCCAGGACCCGGCCGAGCGCCGTACCGCCGTCCCCGGTGTCGCCACCGGGCTCGCGGTGACCGGGGCCGGCGGGGACGTCCTCTATGTGGAGGCGTCCCTGGCCGATCCGGAGACCGGTGCGTCGGGCCTCACCCTGACCGGACAGCTGGGTGACGTGATGAAGGAGTCCGCGCAGATCGCACTCAGCTTCCTGCGCAGTCACGGCGCCGAACTGGAGCTCCCGGTGGGCGACCTGAAGGACCGGGGCGCGCACATCCACTTCCCGGCGGGCGCGGTGCCCAAGGACGGCCCGAGCGCGGGCGTCACCATGACGACCGCGCTGGCCTCGCTGCTCTCCGGCCGGCTGGTCCGGACGGACGTGGCGATGACCGGGGAGGTCTCGCTGACCGGACGGGTGCTGCCGATCGGCGGGGTGAAGCAGAAGCTGCTCGCCGCGCATCGCGCGGGTGTCACCACGGTGATCATCCCCAAGCGCAACGAGCCCGACCTGGACGACGTCCCCGCGGAGGTGCTGGACAAGCTCGACGTCCACGCCGTCACCGATGTCCGCCAGGTGCTGGAGCTGGCGCTGTCGCCGGCCGCGAACGGCGCGGTGCCGGAGGTCCCGGTCGCCGCGTGACGGGGGTGGCCGGACGGGTGAACCCGGGTCCCGTGAGGGGGACCCGGGCTTTCACCTGACCGGGCCTCCACCCCGCGTGCGGGCGTTCACCGCGGTCGGGACGGATCAGCCGGCCGCGAAGGCGCGCACCCGGTCCGGGGTGCCGTTGAAGCGGTCGTGGTCGCCGACGGTCGGCCCGGTCGAGGTGTACTGCCACATCGTGTAGGTGCCCCAGCCCGCGGGCAGTTCACCCACGGTGGAGGCGTACCGGGCGATCCACAGCGGTGTGGTGGAGGCGAAGCCGGCGTAGTCGCCCGTGCACTGCTTCCACCAACTGGTGGCCGTGTAGATGACCGCGTGACGGCCGGTGCGGGCCCGGTACCGCTCCAGGAAGTCCCGGATCCAGTTCACCATCGCGGTCTGCGACTTGGCGTAGCAGGCGTCGCCGTACGGGTTCCACTCGATGTCCAGCACACCCGGCAGGGTCCGTCCGTCGGCGGACCAGGCGCCGCCGCGGTTCACGAAGTAGTCGGCCTGGGCGGCACCGCTCGCCGTGTCGGGGGTGGCGAAGTGGTAGGCGCCGCGGATCATGCCGACGTCGTAGGAGCCGTTGTACTGCTGGGCGTGGTACGGGTTGGTGTAGTACGTGCCCTCCGTGGCCTTGGCGTAGGCCCACCGGACCCCGCTGTTCCACAGGGTCGGCCAGGCGACGGTGCCCTGGTGGCTGGAGACGTCCACACCCTCCGTCTGGGTGGAGCGCGTGGTGGGGACGCCGCCCCGGCCGTCGTGGGCGACGACGCCCATGCCCATGTGGGCGGAGCCGCGCGGCGGAACGGTGGGAGCGGATTCCTCCGCGACGGCCGCGCGGGGAAGGACCAGGACCGCGAGCAGGACCGCCCCGGCGGTCGCGAGCGCGGGTATGCGGAGGGGGCGGAGGGGACCGGATCTGTGCACAGGCATGACGCATCTCCGAAAGGTCGGTGGGGGCGAACCCGGAATGTGACCCACCACGCACGTAGTGGGCATGTCACGTAATCGCCTGGTAGGGGCATGGCGCACGCGGACCACGCCGGCGAGTGGAACGGCCTCCCCCCACTGCCTGAAAGACGCGGGAGGTGCCCTCGGCCGCCGTTGGTCTACGCCTGCGAAATACTGGTGGAGCTGCGGCGACGTCGCCACTTGGCGGGACATTTTCAGAACGGGAAACCGAGGCAGGGGCAGACGTGCACGAAGACGGAAACGGCGGCGGAGGTCGCGCCGCCTCGCCGGGGCCCTGGCCCCGTGTGGAGCAGCCCGGATTCCTCGCGCTGGAACGCGAGTTGACGGTACTGCTGCGGCGCGCCCGGTCCAGTCAGGGGGAGATGGCCCGCGCGGTCCATCCCGACCTGGAGCCGTCCGCGTACGGGCTGCTGGTCCGTCTGGATGAGTGCGGCCGGCAGCGGGCCACCGAGCTCGCCGGCTACATCGGCGTCGGCAAGGCGACGATGTCCCGCCAGTTGCGCGCACTGGAGGAGCTCGGGCTCGTCGGCCGCGAACCGGACCCCGCCGACGGCCGCGCCTGGCTGGTCGCCCTCACCGAGGAGGGGAAGCGGCGGGTGAGCAGGGTCCGCGAGGCCCGCCGCGCGCGGTACGCCGGCCGGCTCGCCGACTGGGACCCGGCGGAGGTCACGGAACTCGCCCGGCTGCTGAACCAGCTGAACCGCGGGATGGAGAAGTGAGTGCCGCGGGGTGCCACTACCGGGGTGACAGCTCCGCGTAGACCACCGTCGCGTCGTCGTGCGTCTTGCCCCGGCGCGGTGGCACCCGGCCCGCGTCCGCCCGCTCCAGAGTCCGTACACGGTCCACCAGGGACCGCGGGCCCTCCTTGCGGATCAGGGTGAGGCAGTCCGCCCAGTCACCCTCGTGGAACCGCTCCACCCAGCGTGCCGCGCCGTCCGTCAGTGCGGCCAGGGCGCGCACATCGCCGCGAGGCAGCGAACCGGTGACCGCGCGGAAGGCCACCGAGGGATCCGCCGCCGCCGTGAAGAAGCCGCCCTCCTTGTTGCGCAGCGTGGCGTCCACCTGGGCATGGGAGGCCAGGGCCGAGCGGGGCAGCCGGTCCAGCCGGTCGTCCAGGAACGCGGTGACCCTGCCGTCGGGGGACTCGGCGAGCAGGGCCGAGTCGGACAGCACCAGGTAGTCCACCGAGACCGGCGACCAGCGGGCCACCACGACCGTTGCCTGAGGCGTCCGTGGGTGAGAAAGGTCACAGGTTGCCGCGTGGGTCCCGGCGGTACGCGCGAGGGCGCGGGACAGCAGCTCGGTGAGCGGGACATCCGGGAGGGAAACGGTCAGTTCGGTCAGCGCGCCGCCCAGCCGGGCGGTGAACCAGGGCACGGAATGCAGACAGCCGCCCCCGTCGCCCGGCGGCGTGACCCCGTCCAGCACCACGAGCGAGCCGCCCTGCCCGGAGGCCGGGAGCGCGACGCTCGCGAAGTCCTCATTGGGGCGGCCCGGACCACCCGGCTCCGACACCAGCTCAGTACGCATCCGGTCAGTCTGCACGAGCTCTCCACAAGGGTCGCAGAAGGCGGGCAATGGTTGCCGGATCCCCGCAGTCGCGCAGGTCAGCCGCCTGGTTTGGGCCGTATTGAAGCGCTCCGGGAAGGCGTGGCGGCGAATCCTGCCACCGCCCGCCGCAGACGTCCAACCGGCGTGCCGCGCACGGCGGCTGTGCGGTCCGGCGGAACTTGCTCCTCAACTCACCTCCGGGGTTCACTCCTTCGAGTGGCGGGTCAGGTGATGCGCATCCACTGTCCACGGGCACTGGGAGGGTCGGGGAGCGATGGGGGCGCCTCGCTGCCCGAGCGCGGTCAGGAGCTCGGGGTGAACGCCCACACCCGTTGACGGAGCGTCACCCGGGCCCACGGGTACACGAGTCAGGAATGCGAGCACCGGTGCAGAAGACGCGGCCTCGTCGCAAAGGCAAGCAGACGGCCCCCACGGGGGACGCGGAGCAGCCGCCCACCGTCGGCAGGGGACGCCCCACCCGTGTACGCAACCGGCTCATCGTCGCCGTGGCCGTGGTGGCCGCCGCGATAGCCGGTGCCGGGGCACCCTCCGTGATCGCCGCCTCCGGGCAGCTCAGCGACTCGCAGGACCTGGTGACGCTCGCCGAGCAGACCCAGGACTCCCTCGCCCTCGCCCACTCGCTCGCCGACGAGCGCGACGAGGTCGTCCCCTACATCGCGGCCGGCCGCCCCAAGTCCGAGGCGCCCTCCGAGGAACACAGCGCCCGGGTCGACCGGCAGGTCGAGGAACTGCGCGCCGACACCGACACCTCTCAGGTGCTGCGCGACGAGCTCGACGCCGTCGCCGCCGTGCGGAGAGCGGCGCTCTCCGGGAAGAGCAGTGCTCTCGAAGCGCATCAGGCGTACTCCACCGCGATCACCCAGCTGCACCGGCTCGCCGAACAGCTCGCGGAGCGGACGCCGCCCCGGGCCGGTTCCGGAACCCATGCGCTCGCCGAGCTGGACGCCGCCGTCCAGCAGGCCGCCGCCACCCGCGGTCTGCTGCTCGCCGCGCTGAACGTGCCACGCACCACGCAGACCGTGATCGACCCGATCACCGGCCTGCCGACCACGTCCACCACCTCCTCGGACGCCGACACCGAGCGGCGTGCCGCGCTGAGCGCCGCCGCGCTCCAGGCCCGGCTGCGCTCCGACGCCGCCCTCGCCGACTTCCGCGACGGCGCGCCGGCGACCGCCCGCGCCTCCTACGACTCCACGGTCAACGGTCCCGAGGTCGACACCGCCGAGAAGTACCTCGCGCGTCTCACCGACGAGCCGGCCCTCGCCGACTCCGAACTCGACACCAGCACCAAGAAGCTCGCAGCCGCGCTCACCGCGCGGATCGAGACGATGCGCGGAGTGGAGTCCGCGCTCTACGACAAGCGCACCAAGGACCTCGCCCAGCTGCGCGACGACGACGTCACCGAGCTGGAGATCCGGATCGCCGTCCTCGGCGCCCTGATGCTGCTCGCGGTCGGCATCGCCACGGCGATGGCCCGCACGCTCACGCGTCCGCTGTCCGTGCTGCGCCGGGGTTCCGCCCGGCTGGCCGAGGCGGAGGATCCCGCGGGCCAGGAGCCGGTCGCCTTCACCGGCCGCAACGACGAGTTCGCACAGGTCGTCCGGTCCGTCAACGCCCTGCACGCGCACGCCGCCGGGCTCGCGGAGCGGGTCGCCACACTGGAGGCCGACCGCAAACATCTCGTGGGCCAGCGGCAGAAGATGGCCGACGCCCGCGAGGAACTGCGCACCGAACTGGCCGAGTCCGCGGCCCGTCTGGAGCGGCTGCGCGCCGGCATCGGCGGCACCTTCGTCAACCTCGCCCTGCGCACGCTCGGCCTGGTCGAGCGTCAGCTCGGCGTCATCGAGGGCCTGGAGGAGCGCGAGGACGACCCCGACCGCCTGGCCACCCTCTTCAAACTCGACCACTTCGCCACCGTCATGCGCCGGCACAGCGAGAACCTGCTCGTCCTCGCCGGTACCGAGCACGGCCGGCACACGGCGGGTCCGGTTCCGCTGGTCGATGTCGTACGCGCCGCGGTCAGCGAGATCGAGCGGTACGACCGGGTCCGGATCGCCGCGCTGCCGCCGCACGCGCACATCGCCGGGTTCGCGGCGGACGACCTGTCCCACCTGCTGGCCGAACTGATGGAGAACGCCACGGCGTTCTCCCCGCCCGACCTGCCCGTCGAGGTCTCCGGCTGGCTGCTGGAGAACGGCGAGGTGATGCTCTCCGTCCAGGACGAGGGCATCGGCATGGCCGCCGACCGGCTGGAGCGGCTCAACTCCCGGCTGTCAGAGGCCGACCCGGAGGCGGCGTACGACGCGGAGAGCGAGGACGGGCTCGGCCTCGGCCTGTATGTCGTGGCCCGGCTCGCCCACCGGCACGGTGTGCGGGTCCAGCTGCGCGAGCAGAAGCAGGGCGGCATCGCGGCGGTCGTCGTCCTCCCCGACCCCCTGCCCGCCCCCGCCGCCCCCACCGCAGTCCCCACGCCGGTCTCCGGCGCCCCCTGCACCGTCTCCCTCCCGGGCGCGGACGCCGAGGCCAATTCCAACGTCCTGCACGGCCGTACGGAGTCGGGAGACCCACTGGTCGCGCTGGCGGAACGGGCGGAACGGGCGGTACGCGGCGGCGACTCGACCGACGGGGAAACCCCGGACCCCACCCGGAGCGCCCCCGCGCCGGACGGCCGGGAGAAGCCGGCTCCGCCCTCCGAGTCCGAGTCCGCACCGGAACCCTCGCAGGGGCGCGCGGCCGGACTCGGTGCTGAGCGTGTGGACGGGTTCGCGGAGGGCCGCGCGGACGGTGCCGCGGCGGGGCACCCCGAGGTGACCGAGTCCGGTCGCGCGGAAGGGCCCGAACCGGTCCGCGTGGATGTGCCCGGGTCGGATCGTCCGGACGGGGCTGCGCCCGGACGCAGGGACGGTTCCGCCGAGGACGGTGCGGCGGACGCCGTGGCCGGCCATCCCGAGGACCACGTGCCGAGCACGGCCGACGACTCCACGGACGGTCCCGCCGGACACGCGGGCGACGGCGGCGCGGACACACCGTTCGAGCGGCTCGCCGAGACGACGATGGAGCTGCTGATCCCGGCTCAGCCCGACGGAACCGGCACCCCGGCCGCGCCGGCATCCTCGTCACCAGCCGTACGCCCAGGAGCAACCGAGGACCATGGGGCCGGCGCGGGAGCCGCTCCCGGCGCCCACGCCCTCGAACCCGACACCGGATCCGGTTCGCCCGGCCGACCGGAGTCCGAGACCGCACGCCCGGGTGCCGGGCACGGGTCCGGTGGCGGGACGGCTCCCGGCGTTGTGCCGCAGCCGCCGGACTTGTCGGGGAATGCCGACCGGCCCGAGGCGGACGTCACGCGTCCGGGTGCCGGGCACGGGTCCGGGGACGAGTCGGTCCCCGGAGGGCCTCGGCCGTCCGATGCCGATGCCGATGCCGATGCCGTACGCCCGGGTGCCGGGCACGAGGACGGACCCGCGCCGCAGGCGCTCCACGCGGACGCCTCGGGGGCGCTGCCGCGGCGCTCCGTGGCCGGGGACGGCGGCGGTGCCGAGCACACGCGGGTCGCGGACGGGGCCGCCGATGATGACGACCCGGTCACCGCCAAGGGGCTGCCCAAACGCACACCGAAGATCAGCGCACCCGTCGCGGCCCCGCGTCCCCGTACCGGGTCCGTGGACGCGGAAGCGCTGCGCCGGCGGCTCGGCGGGTTCCGCCGGGGGGCGGACGCCGGTCGCCGGGACGTCGAGGCGGAGATCGCCGAGCGCGGCGACACCGGCCGCCACCAGACGCCGCCCGGCACGACCGCACCATCCGAAGAAGCCACGGGGGGCACCGTCGAGGAGGCAAGCAGTTGACCGCGCCCAGTACCTTCGGACTGAGCAGTGAGGCCCGCAACCTGCACTGGCTGCTGACCAACCTCGTCGAGGAGGTGCCCGGCATCCTCTCCGTCGCGGTGGTCTCCTCCGACGGGCTGCTGCTCCTCTCCTCCGACGACCGGCTCCTCCACGCCCGAACGGCCTCACGCGGGGAGACCCCCGCCACCGGGGCCCCTGACGCGCGGAGCGCGAAGCGGCCCGGACCGCGTGGCTCCGCCGCCGACCTGGCCACCGTCGTCTCCGGTATCGGCAGCCTCACCATCGGGGCCTCCCAGCTGATGGACTCCGGTCCGGTCAAGCACACGATGGTCGCGATGGACGAGGGCAGCCTCTTCGTGATGTCGATCAGCGACGGCTCCCTGCTCGGTGTGCACGGCTCCTCGGACTGCGACATGAGTGTGGTGGCGTACCACATGGCCCTGTTCGTCGGCCGCGCCGGCCATGCCCTGACCCCCGAACTCCGCAGCGAACTGCGCAAGAATCTGGAGACCGAGACCACCGGGAGCCCTCGATGAGCGGCAGGAAACACCTCCCGGTCCGCGGCGGCGACCGCAAACCCGCCCGGGTACGCCCCTATTCGCTCACCGGCGGCCGGACCCGCTTCGGCCACGTCCTCCTCGTCGAGACGTTCGTCGGCGCCACGGCCGGCACCGCCGCGCTCGAAGCCGCCGAGGAGCGCAAGGAGTTGGCGAAAGGCGGCCTCACCTCCCGCGTGATCCCGGAAATGCGGGCCATCGTCGAACTCTGCCGCCGTATGCGCACGGTGGCCGAGATCGCCGCGCTGCTGAAGATGCCGCTCGGCGTGGTCCGCGTCCTTCTGAGCGACCTCGCCGACCAGGGAAAGATCCGTGTCTACGGAACGGGAACCGGCCACGGTACGGGCCGCCCGGACCGCGTGCTGCTGGAAAGGGTGCTGAGTGGACTCCGTCGTCTCTGACGCCGCTCACGGCGTCTCCCCGCTCGTCGAAGGAGACGAGCCCCTGCTGCCCTGGCAGACGGACCGCACCCGCGCACCGATCGCCACGAAGATAGTGGTGGCGGGCGGCTTCGGCGTCGGCAAGACCACGCTTGTCACCGCCGTCTCGGAGATCACGCCCCTGCAGACCGAGGCGCTGATGACCGAGGCGAGCGCGGAGACCGACGACCTCACCGCCACGCCGGGCAAGCTCACCACCACCGTGGCCATGGACTTCGGCCGGATCACGCTCGACGACGACCTGGTGCTCTATCTCTTCGGCACCCCCGGTCAACAGCGGTTCTGGTTCATGTGGGACGACCTGGTGCGCGGCGCGATCGGCGCCGTCGTGATGGCCGACACCCGCCGTCTGAAGGACTGCTGGCCGGCGCTGGACTACTTCGAGAGCTGCGGACTGCCGTACGTCGTCGCGGTCAACCACTTCGACGGCAGCGAGCAGTTCGACGCCGAGGACGTACGGGACGCGTTGACGATCCCGGCGCACATACCTGTCATGGTCATGGATGCGCGCCGTCGGATCTCGGCCATCGAGACCCTGTTGTCCCTCGTGGGCCACGCCCTCGACGAAAGCCCCGAGTAGTTCCCCCGAGCAGCCCCAGAGCACTTTTCGAGCAGTCCCCTTAGGAGCGTCCCCCGCATGCGGAAGATACTCGTCGTCGGAGCCGGCCAGTCCGGTCTCCAGCTCGCCCTCGGCCTCCAGTCGCACGGGTACGAGGTCACCCTGATGTCCAACCGGACCGCGGACGAGATCCGTACCGGGCGGGTCATGTCGACGCAGTGCATGTTCCACACCGCCCTGCAGCACGAGCGCGACCTCCAGCTGAACTTCTGGGAGTCCCAGGCCCCGAAGATCGAAGGGCTCGGTGTCTCGGTCGCGGCCCCCGGCTCCTTCGACCCGGGCCCGTCGCAGCGCGCGATCGACTGGCTGGGCCGGCTCGACGGGTTCGCGCAGTCGGTCGACCAGCGGGTGAAGATGGCCGGCTGGATGGAGGCCTTCGCCGAGCGCGGCGGCCAGCTGGTCATCCACGGCGCGGCGGTCGGCGATCTCGACTACTTCTCCCGTACGTACGACCTCGTGCTCGTCTCGGCGGGCAAGGGCGAGCTCGTGCAGATGTTCGGCCGGGACGCGGAGCGGTCCCCGTACAGCGAGCCGCAGCGCGCCCTGGCCGTCGCCTATGTGCACGGCCTCGGCCCGCGCCCGGAGCACCCGGACACGGAGGCGGTCCGCTGCAACCTCGTCCCCGGCGTCGGCGAGATGTTCGTCATGCCGACGTACACCACCTCGGGCCGCGCCGACATCCTGTTCTGGGAGGGCGTACCCGGCGGACCGCTGGACGCCTTCAAGGACGTCAGGGACCCGGCGGAGCACCTCTCCCTGACCCTGGCCCTCATGGAGAAGTTCCTCCCGTGGGAGTACGCGCGGGCCACCAAGGCCGAACTGACCGACGCCGGCGGCACCCTCGCCGGCCGCTACGCCCCCACCGTGCGCAACCCCGTCGGCCGGCTGCCTTCCGGCGGGCTCGTCCTCGGCGTGGCCGACGTGGTCGTCGCCAACGACCCGATCACCGGCCAGGGCTCCAACTCCGCGTCCAAGTGCGCCGCCTCCTACCTCGCCTCGATCGTCGAGCACGGCGAGAAGGCGTTCGACGAAGCCTGGATGCGGGGGACCTTCGACCGCTACTGGGAGACGGCGCGGCACGTCACCAAGTGGACGAACGCCATGCTCGCCCCGCCGCCGGAGCACGTCCTGAACCTGATCGGCGCGGCCGGACAGCTCCAGCCGGCCGCCGACCGCTTCGCCAACGGCTTCAACGACCCGGCCGACTTCGAGAACTTCTTCTACGACCCGGAGAAGACCGGCGCCTACCTGGCGGAGGTCTCGGGCGCGGCCGGCGCGTAACCGGCGGAGTATCCCGCGTCGGACCCCTCCGCCGCCCCCTCGGGGAGCTCGGGCATCTCGTACCGCGCCAGGGGCTCCCCGTCCGGGTCGGGGCGTACGGCGCCGAGCACCGGGTTGGCCGCGACCGGGGAGACCTTGATCCGCGCGCCGGGGCGGGGTGCCTGCACCACCATGCCGCCGCCGAGGTAGAGGGCGACATGCGTGGCCTCCGGGAAGTACACGACGAGGTCACCCGGCCGCAACTCCACCAGCTCGATCCTCTCCAGCCGGGCCCACTGCTCCTGGCTGGTCCGGGGGATCGGCGTCCCGGCCGCGCCCCACGCCTCGGAGGTCAGCCCCGAGCAGTCGTACGCGGCCGGACCCTCCGCTCCCCACTCGTACGGCTTGCCCAGCTGTTCCACGGCGTACCGCACGGCTCGTTCGCCCGCCGCTGTGGGAGGCGTGCTGCCGCTGCTCAGCGCGCCGGAGGCGACCAGCTCCTCCTGCGCCTCGGCCACCCGCTCGTGTTCCAGTCCGGCCAGCGCGGCGAGCTGCTCGGCGGTGAGCGAGGCCAGCAGTTCCTCGACGTCGTGGAGCCGTGTCCGCACCTCGTCCCGCTGCTTCCTGCTCCGCTCGGTGAGGGCGCGCCGCTCGTCGAGTGCCTTGCGCGCCCGGCGGGCCAGCTCACCGGCCTGCTTCTCCTCACCGGTGAGCCGGCCCACCGTCTCCGCCCGTTCCCGCGCCAACTGGCCGATCACCTGTCCCTGGTCGAGCGCGCGCTGCGGATCGCGCGCCAGCAGCAGACGTACGTACGGGGAGAGGCCGGTGACGCTCTGGTACTGCTGCCGGGCCAGCCGTCCGGCCGCGCCCCGACTGTCGTGCAGGGAGTGCCGGGTGCGGGCGAGGGCGCGCTCCAGCCGCTCGGTCTCGGCGCGCTGCTTCTTCAGCCGTTCCTCGGTGGCGTTGTACGCCTCGCTCGCCTTCTCGGCCTCCCGGTAGAGGGTCTGAAGCTCCGTCAGCAGGCCGGCGACGGAGCGTTCGCCGGAGCCGCCCGCGTCGCCGCCCGGTTCCGGGACGGCCATCGCGGACACGGGTGCGAGTACGGTTCCGGCCGCCAGCGCCGCCGTACACACCAGACGCAGAAGCATTCCTGACACGCCATCACCTCCGACGCGGGGCGGCTCGTCCGCTCCGCATCGCGAGCATCGGGCGGGTCGGCGGGGTCCGCTCGCCGAGTGTGCGCGGTTCGGCGCAACGGGGTCACCCGTCGGCGTCGTCCGGCTTGCCCTGCGGCGTGGCGTCTGGATCGGGGGCGGGCTTCGACCACGGCCACCTCCGGGCGCCGGCCCGTCCCGTCGGGTCGTGGAGATACTTCCACCCCTGGGTCAGTCCGGTCCGTGGGCTCTGCGCACGGGGCACCCGCCGGTACACCAGGACCGTGGGCGGGCCGCCGTCCGGGGCCGGGACGGGGATGCGGTACGTCTTGGGCGGGTGCCCGGTGATGCCCAGCAGCACGGGCAGGACGCGCCCGTCCATGGGCCCGCCCTCGAAGGGGGTCTCTTGGCTCTTCACCTCACCAGTTTCGGCCATCACACGGGCAACCGGCCGCGGCGGTCCTCCGGCGCCGGGCCGTGGGGTTGGGTGCGCGGGTGCGCGGGAGTGTGGGGTTCGGTCGCGGGCCGACAGGGGCCCGGCCCGTGGGCCGTCAGGGGTTTCGGTCCTCGACCCTCGGCCGTCGGACGTCGTCCGGCCGGGCGGAGGCGCAGGCCCCGGCCCGTCAGAGGTCCATGGCCAGCGCCTGCACCAGAGCCTCGGTCTGCGCGTCGCGCCGCGCGGTGACCGCCAGCACCGCCATGAACTGTTCCACGAGCCAGTCCCGCAGTTCCTCGAGCGGCGGCTGCTTGTCCTCGTCGAGCCAGATCAGCGAGGCCGCCTCCACGGCGGTGATCCACATGCGGATGGTCATCCGCAGCCGGGGGCCGGGCCCGGTGACGCCGAGGTGGCTGAGGATGTGCTCGGCGGCGGCCCGGCGCACACCGTCCACGATCGCGGTCGTCCGGGAGGTCTCCACGACGCTCCCGCCCTGGAGCAGCGCGCTGAAGCCGGCGTCGTGCTGGTCCACGAACGCCAGGTAGCGGTCGACGGCCCGGGACAGGCGCGGCAGCAGCGGACCCTCGTGCGGTTCGTCGAAGCAGTTCCGCAGCTCGTCGGCGGCGGACGTCAAAGCCGCCTCGTACAGCTGCTGCTTGCCGCCCGGGAAGTACCGGTAGACCAGGGGTCGTGACACACCGGCCGCCTCCGCGACGTCGTCCAGGGACACGTCCTCCGGTGCGCGGTGGGCGAAGAGGGACAGCGCGGCCTCGAGCAGCTGGCCGCGGCGCTCCTCGACGCTGAGCCGCCGGTAGGCGGGGGTGGAGGCCTGCGGGGTCATGCCCGCAGCGTAACCGCCCGCCCACGGCATCCGCCGGGATCCTGGCCTACGCCAGCAGCCCGGAGGACTTCCACAGCCGCCGCCCGACCCCGCGCAGCACCCCGATGTCGTCCAGGAAGTCCGTGAGCCGTTTCGACCCCTGCTGCATCACGTCCCGCCGGTGTCCACTCGCCTTGACCTGGGCCACCGCCTCCCGCCGGTCGAGACCGACGTTGGTGTACACCTCGGGGTTCACGAACGCCACGGAGAACACCCGGGCGAACTCTCCGGAGGTCACCCGGGTGAACTCCTGCGACCACTTCGGGGCGGTCACCATCTGGCGCCGCAGCTCCTCGCGGGCGTAGCGCACGTGCCGGGCCTCCTCGACGACATGGATGCGCGTGACACCCCGGATCAGCGGCTGGACGCGCTCGTCCGGGAAGGTCAGCCGCTGCATCCAGTCCAGGACCTCCTCGCCGAGCAGGGTCGCCGTGAAGGAGCCGGGCGTGGTGGAGATCGTCTTGAACAGCCTGCCGAGATTCTGGTGCACCCGGCTGACGGGGTACCAGGGGGTGCCGCCCCGTGTGATCACCCGGGCGAACATCTTCGAGTGCCGGCACTCGTCCTCGATCTCGGTGAGCGCGTAGCGCACATGCGCGCTCGTGGCGGCCTTGTCGTAGATGTGCCGCACCAGCAGCTGCATCAGGATCAGCTCGAACCAGATGCCGAGTGAGGCGAGCGCGGCGGACTCGTGCTGGGAGAGCCGGATGCGCTGCTCCTCGCTCATCCGCTTCCACATCGGGGTGCCGTACAGCGACACCAGCTCCGGTGGCCAGAACCACTTGCCCTCCTCGAAGGGCGACTCCCAGTCCAGCTCCTTGTCCGGGTCGAAGGAGTGCTTGGCGGAGGAGTCGAGCAGCCGTTGAGCGACCTGCTCCCGGTCCTTGAGCAGGCCGAGCGCATCACGCAGGCCGTCCAGCGCGTCCGCTTCCGTCAGGGTCGTCATGGCGGCTCCACCTCGGGGGGCGTCTCGTGTTACCGGCGGGTCACCCCTGTATGAGACTGCTTGTCAGCAAGCACGTCAATCCCTTGGGCGGGACTTGACGCCGGATCCACTGGTGGCGTCAACCTGGCGCCGGACGGTCACGCGATGCAGCACGGCCTTCGCGATCGGCCCGAACGGGTGCGCTGAGCGCGTCCGTCGGACTCCGGCACAGGGGAGCGGTCATGAGCGCCGCCGCTAGACCGAGCAGCCCAGCCCGTCCGGCAGCTCGCCCAGGACCGGCTCGGCGCCCTCCGGCGGGAACGACGTGCGCAGGGTGAAGGCGTACGAGGTCGGGCCGTGGGTGCGCAGGTGGAGGAGGCGGGACTCGGCCTCCGCGACAGTCGGGCGGTGGCCGGCCGGGACCCACCACAGGGCCACCATCGCCTCCTGGACGCGCGCGAACCACGCCCTTCGCCGCGCCAGCATCTCCCGGTGGCGACCCTGGTACATGTAGGCCGTCAGGGCGTTGGTGTCCCGCCACACCGACATGTTGATGATCAGCCAGGAGTCGCCGAAGACGGCGATGTCCGTCGCGTCGCCCTCTTCGCTCTGCAGGCGTCACACGAAGCCGTCCGCGGCGTCGGCGTCCGCGTTCACCGGGTCCAGATGGTCGACGAAGTCCTTCAACTGCGGGGAGTCCAAAGGTGCCTTGAGTCGGCCGATATTCACCTGGGCGAGTTCGTACGCGGGCTTGGTCATGTGCCGGACGTCAGGTGGGCCATGCGCTGCTTCGGCACCCCCGTCTCACCACGTGGGCGTCCCGCCTACGACGTCAGTACCGCTTCCATCACCGCCCGCGCGATCGGCGCCGCCGTCCCGCCCCCGCTGATGTCCCCCCGGTCGGCCGCCGCGTCCTCGACGACCACCGCCACGGCCACTTTCGCCTCCATGTCCTCGTCGTACTGCGCCCAGGAGATGAACCAGGCATACGGCGTTCCCGAGTTGCCCAGCCCGTGCTGCGCGGTGCCGGTCTTGCCGCCGACCACGGCGCCGGGGATCGCGGCCTTATCGCCGGTGCCGTCCTCCACCACACCCCGCATCAGCTCCCGCATCCGCACCGCCGTCGCCGGATGCATGGCCCGCCGCACCGGACGGGAGCCTGCCGTCGACACCGTGCCGCCGCCCGCCCGCGTGGTCCGCTCCACCAGATACGGCTCCCTCACTTGCCCACCGCTCGCCACGGCCGCAGCGACCATCGCCATCTGCAGCGGTGTGGCCCGCGTGTTGTACTGCCCGATCGACGACAGGGCCAGCTGTGCCCGGTCCACCGTGGTGTCGAAGGTGCTGGGCGCCACCCTGAACGGAATCCGCAGGTCCGGGTCGTTGAAACCGAAGTTCCGCGCCATGCCCTTCATCTTCGCCACCCCCGTGTCCACCCCCAGCTTGGCGAACACCGTGTTGCACGACCACACGAACGCCTCCCGCACCGTGGCGTCCTCGCAGCCCTCGGACCCGTTGGTCAGCCGGGTCGTCGTCCCCGGCAGGGTGTACGGGTCGGGGGAGTCGGTCCGCCTGTCCAGGCTCCTCACCACCCCGGCGTCCAGCGCCGCCGCCGCGGTGACCACCTTGAACGTCGAACCCGGCGGATACGTCCGCTGCACCGCCCGGTTCAGCATCGGCCGGTCCGGATCGGCGTTCAGCCGTGCCCAGGCCTCCCGCGCCGCCGAGCCGTTCCCGGACAGCAGCGCGGGGTCGTACGAGGGGACCGACACCAGCGCCAGAATCCGGCCGGTCGACGGCTCCACCGCCGCCACCGCACCCTTCCGCCCGCGCAGCCCTTCGTACGCCGCGCGCTGTGCCGCCGGGTCGATCGTGGTCACCACGTTGCCGCCGGCGTTGCGGGAGCGGGTGAAGTCGTTCCACAACGGGAGCGGGGCGAGCAGCGGGGCGGCGCCGGAGAGCAGCCCGTCCTCTGTGCGTTCCAGCAGCGTCGTGCCGTACTCCTGCGAGGCGAAGCCGGTCACCGGCGCGTACAACGGCCCTTCGCTGTACGTTCGTTCGTAGCGCAGGTGCTCCCCGGTGTCCCGCGACCCGGTGACCGGCCGGCCGGCGACCACGATGTCGCCGCGCGGCTGCTGGTAGCGGGAGATGGCGTCGCGGCGGTTGGCCGGGTTGGTTTCGTAACTCTCGGCGTGCAGGACCTGCACGCGGGCCGCGTTGACCAGCAGCGCCACCAGCAGCAGGGCGCAGAAGAGCGCGGCGTTCCGGATGTGACGGGTCACCGGTCGTCACCCCCGTCCCCCTGCCGCCGCGCGCAGTCGCTCAGCCGGACCAGCAGTGCCACGATCGTCCAGTTGGTCACCACCGACGAGCCGCCCTGCGCCAGAAACGGCATCGCCATCCCGGTCAGCGGGATCAGCCCGGTCACCCCACCCGCGATGACGAACACCTGGAGCGCCACGAGGGAGGCGAGGCCCACGGCGAGCAGCCGGCCGAACGGGTCGCGCAGGGCGAGCCCCGCCCGGTAGCCGCGCTCCACGAGCAGCCCGTACAGCAGGAAGATCGCGGACAGCCCGGCGAGCCCCAGCTCCTCACCGGCCGTCGCCAGAATGAAATCGGACTTGACCGCGAAGCCGATGAGCACGGAGTGCCCTAGCCCGAGCCCGGTGCCGAGGATGCCGCCCTCCGCGAAGGCGAACAGCGACTGTGCGAGCTGGTTCGGGCCCTCGCCCGCCTCGATGGAGGCGAACGGACGCAGCCAGGTCTCGATCCGGTGATGCACGTGCGGCTCCAGCCGCCCCACGGCCACCGCGCCCAGCGACGCCAGCACCAGTCCCACCGCGATCCAGCCGGTGCGGCCGGTGGCGACGTACAGCAGGACCACGAACAGGCCGAAGAACAACAGCGAGGTGCCGAGGTCCCGTTCCAGGACCAGGACGCCCACACTGACCAGCCAGACCGCGACGATGGGGCCGAGTACCCGGCCGGTGGGCAGCTGCAGACCCCAGACGCGGCGGCCGGCGTAGGTGAGGGCGCTGCGGTTCGCGGCGAGGTACGCGGCGAAGAAGACCGCCAGCAGCACCTTCGCGAACTCACCCGGCTGGATGGAGAATCCGGCGACCCGGATCCAGATCCGGGCCCCGTTCACCGCCGGGAAGAGGATCGGGACCGTCAGCAGGACGAGAGCGGTGGTGACGCAGAGGTAGGTGTAGCGCTGGAGCACCCGGTGGTCGCGCAGTACCAGGACGACCGCGGTGAACAGCGCCATGCCCAGCGCCGACCAGATGAGCTGGGTCGGGGCGGCCGGTTCGCCCGGCGCCTCCAGGTCGAGCCGGTAGATGAGCACCAGGCCGAGACCGTTGAGCAGGACGCCGATGGGCAGTGGCAGCGGGTCGGCGTGCGGGGCACGCCAGCGCACCGCCAGATGCGCCACCAGGGCGAGCACACCGAGCCCGGCGCCGTAACCGGCGGCGCCGGGCGGGACGGTGCCGTTCCTGGCGAGGCCGACGGCGCAGTATCCGTACACCGACAGCAGGACGGCCAGGACGATCAGGGCGAGTTCGACGCCACGGCGCCGGGGGAGGCGGACGGTGGGCGCGGGCGGATTCGCCGTCGCCAGGGTGATACCGGCCTTGCTCATGTCCGGAACTTACCCAGATGGTGTGTCTTGTGTGCTTCGTTCATCAGCACCAGCGTGGCGCGGGGCCGATGTTGTCGATGTGTCCGGCCGGACCCCAGGCCCAGGTGCCGTCCGTGAGGAGGTACCAGAGGGGGTTGCCGTTCACCTTGTCGCCGGGGACCTTGCAGAAGATCGAGACGACGTCGCCCTTGTGGGCGTACCGGATGATGTGCGAACCGCGGTTCGGTGCGGTGCGCAGGGCGAGCGACCTCGCCGTGACGCGGCCCTTGTACTGGCCCTGGTCGCCGTGGTTGCCGCCGGCCTGGGGGTTCGTGTCGCCGTTGCCGCCGGTGCCGCCCTGCTGGTTCGAACCGCTGTGCTGGTCGCCGTTGCCGCCGCCGCCCTGCTGGTCGCCGTTGCCACCGCCCTGCTGGTCGTGGTTGCCGTTCCCGCCCTGCGGATCGTGGCCGCCACTGTTGTTGCCGCCGCCGCCGTTGTCGGTGCCGTTCCCGCCCTGCTGGCTCCAGTTGCCCTGGTCGCCCTGGTTCGGGTCATCGGCGGCGAAGGCGGGGGTGACGGCCGTCGCGACCGCGAGGGCCCCGGCGGCGAGAGCCATGGGCAGTCGGTGGGTGAACGGGGGACGCGGGGCCATGGCAGTACCTCCATGTAGAGGGCAAAGTGGTCGAAGGTGACTTGTCGCCACACTAGGAGTGCCCCTCGGCACCCGCGCGCCCTGCTGCGCCATCGGGGACGCCGTCCCGGCGAGGCCCTGCTGATCGCCCTCGACCGCGACCCCGGCCCGCCGCGCCGCCTGCGTCCCGACCCGCGCCGCAGGGCGCTCACCGCGGAGCAGGTGGTGGGTGAGGCCCTGGACCGCATGGGCGGCGCGGGCCGGCACACCCTGCACTCGCTCCCGCTGCCCGGCGGCGACCGCATCCACCACCTGCTGATCGGCCCCGGTGGCCTGTACGCCGTCCACGCCCTGTACGCCCACAGGCAACGGGTGACGGTCGCGGGCCTCCGCATCGCCCTGGGCCGCCAGGAGCCGCTGCCCCTCCTGCGCCGCGTCCGCTCCGCCGCCGACCGTGCCGCCCGCGCCCTGACGGCCGAGGTCCGTCCGGTACTCGTCCTGGTCGGCGCGTCGGCCGTGACGGTCCCGGCCCCGCCCCGCGAGGTTCGCGTCCTGACGGATGCCGAGGTGGAGACCCTGACCCGCACGGGCGGAGTCCTGAAGCCGGCGGACGTGGAGGCCCTGCACGCCATGGCCCGGGACCGGAACACCTGGGCCCGGCTGTAGAGGGGCACCGTCGCCGGACTCCCGTGAGAGGGCTCCCGCCCCAGGACGCCCGGCCTGTGCCCCACCCACCACCCGACTCGGTGAGCTGAGGCGAGCTACGGCGCGGCGGCACGGGCGCCCTCCGGGCCGGTGGTCCGCCCGTGCTCGGGACGCCGTCCGGTGGCTGCCCGCGGCCAGGGCGCGGCGCCCTCTACGGGCGCGCGACAGCGATCGCCGGCCACAGGTGTGCGGCATGGGGGGCCAGGAGGGCCGGCTCCGGTGACGGGCCGCACCGGGTGGGCCGCCCCGTCGGCGGGGCCGTTCACGGCAGCGGGCCCGCGTGGGCCCGCTCCAGCAGGGGGGCCAGCAGGTCGCCGTGGTCCTGGACGCGGAGGCCGATGTCCGCGGCGCGGAAGGCCAGCCGGTCCGGGGAGCGGCAGTCCTCGACCTCGTCCCAGGTCACCGGTGCCGACACCAAGGGCTCGGGCCGTGCGCGCAGGGTGTACGGGGTGGCGGTGGTCTTCCGGGCGGCGTTCTGGCTCCAGTCCACGAAGACCTTCCCGGGCCGCAGACTCCGGGTCATCCGGTGCAGCGCGAGTCGGGGCATGGCCTTCTCCGCCTCCACGGCCAGCTCCTTCGCGTATTCGGAGACCCCTTCGGAGGAAGCGCCGCGCACCGCGGCGAGCAGATGCAGCCCTTTCGACCCGGAGGTCTTGGCGTACGCCTCGATGCCGTCCGCCGCCAGCCGCTCCCGCAGCCACACCGCGACCTCGCAGCAGTGCACGATCGTCGCCGGCGCCCCGGGGTCGAGGTCGAACACGATCCGGTCGGCCTGTCCGGGGTCCCCGATGAGCCACTGGTGTGTATGGAACTCGGCGACCAGGTTCGCCGCCCACATCAGGCTCGGCAGATCCTGCACCAGCACCATCCGGGCCGGCCCCTCGGACCTCGGCACCTCCGCGGTGGTGACCCAGTCGGGCGTACCCGGGGGCACGTTCTTCGTGAAGAACACCTGGCCGTCGGGCCCGTCCGGATACCGCAGGAACGACACCGGCCGATCCCGCAGATGGGGCAGCAGCACATCGGCGACGGTCGCGTAGTAGTGCAGTACCTCCGCCTTGGTGAACCCGGTGGCGGGATACAGCACCTTCTCCAGATTGCTGAGCGCGAGCCGTCGCCCCTCCACCTCGGTGATAGGCGCCATACGATGAGAATCCCACGCAAACCATGACAGACACTCCGACAGTGATCGGCAGACGACCGGAAAGGTGCTGCACGTGAGATCCATTTGGAACGGCGCGATCTCGTTCGGCCTGGTCAGCATCCCGATCAAGCTGGTGAACGCCACCGAGAACCACTCGATCTCCTTCCGCCAGATCCACACGGAGGACGGCGGCCGGATCCGGTACCGCAAGTTCTGCGAACTGGAGGACCGCGAGGTCACGGGCCAGGAGATCGGCAAGGGCTACGAGGACTCGGACGGCACGATCATTCCGGTCACCGACGAGGACCTGGCCGGCCTGCCGCTCCCCACGGCCAGGACGATCGAGATCGTCGCCTTCGTCCCGGAGGACCGGATCGACCCGCTGCAGATGGACGCCGCGTACTACCTGGCGGCGGGCGGGGCGCCGGCGGCCAAGCCGTACACGCTTCTGCGTGAGGCGCTGAAGCGGAGCAACAAGGTGGCGATCGCGAAGTACGCCCTGCGCGGCCGGGAGCGCCTGGGGATGCTCCGCGTGGTCGGTGACGCCATCGCCATGCACGGACTGCTCTGGCCGGACGAGGTCCGCGCCCCCGAGGGGGTGGCACCCGACACCGGTGTCACGGTCCGTGACAAGGAGCTGGACCTCGCGGACGCCCTGATGGACACGCTCGGCGAGGTCGATCTGGAGGACCTGCACGACGAGTACCGGGAGGCGGTCGAGGAGGTCATCGCCGCGAAGGCGGCCGGTGAGGCCCCGCCGGAGGCGCCCGCGCCGGAAGGGGGCGGCAAGGTCCTGGACCTGATGGCCGCCCTGGAGAGCAGCGTCCGCGCGGCCCGGGAGTCCCGTGGCGAGGCACCGGGGGAGGAGGCCGAGGTCAAGCCCATGCCCCAGCACGGGACCTCCCGCTCGTCGCCCAAGGACACAGGGGGCAAGAAGTCGACGTCGACGGCGAAGAAGAAGACGGCGTCCTCGACCCGGAAGTCGACGTCGAAGGCGAGCCAGGGCGAGAAGAAGACGACGGCGAAGAGCACGGCCAGGACCGCGGCGAAGAAGACGCCCGCGAAGAAGACCGCGGCAAAGAAGACGACCTCCCGCAAACGCTCCGCCTGACCCCTTCTGTCGCCCGCGTGTCCTCGCGGGCGCGTCAGGCGACCAGGCCGTGCCGGTAGGCGTACACGACCGCCTGGACGCGGTCACGGAGCTGGAGTTTGGCGAGGATGCGGGAGA
The DNA here is from genome assembly GCF_055569765.1 of Streptomyces sp. NPDC031365. NCBI lineage: Bacteria > Bacillati > Actinomycetota > Actinomycetes > Kitasatosporales > Streptomycetaceae > Streptomyces > Streptomyces sp. NPDC031365. The sequence continues at coordinate 174,012 of NZ_JBVIIM010000016.1, forward strand.
CGAAGGTCTTGACCGTCTCCTGGCTGATCACCAGGGAAGCGGCGATCTCGCTGTTGGACAGTCCCTCCGCGATGAGACGGAGGACCTCCAGCTCGCGGGGCGTCAGCGGAATGCCCCGCGAGCCGCCCTCGGCGGGCCGGATCCGGGCGGCGTACCGGCCCACGAGCCGGCGCGTCACGTCGGGGTCCAGCAGCGCCGCGCCCATGGCCACGGTCCGGATCCCGTGCAGCAGCCGGTCCGGTGGGGCGTCCTTGAGCAGGAACCCGCTCGCCCCGGCGCGCAGCGCCTCGTAGACGTACTCGTCCAGGTTGAACGTCGTCACCACGAGCACCTTGACGGGATCGGGGACCCCGGCACCGGCCATCAGCCGGGTGGCCTCGATGCCGTCGAGCACCGGCATCCTCACGTCCATCACCACGACGTCCGGGCGCACCTTCGCGGCGAGGTCGACGGCGGCCCGTCCGTCCCCGCACTCGCCCGCCACCTCGAGATCGGGCTGGGCGCCGATGATCGTCACCAGCCCGGTGCGGATCAGCATCTGGTCGTCGCAGACCAGGACCCGGATCGGCGCGGTGGCAGTGGCGGTTGCGGTGGTCACGACGGGCTCCCGGCGGATATCCGCGCCCGTACGGCGAAGCCGCCGCCGGGGTGACCGCCCGCGCCGAGCTCGCCGCCCGGGACGTCGAGCCGCCGACGGAGACCGGCGAGCCCTCGTCCGCTCCCGCCGGGCGACGCGACGATCCGTGACCCGGCACCGTCCGTGCTGACCTCCACGGTGATGTCCCTTTCACTGTCGTGCACTTGCACCGAAGTACGGTTTTCGTGAGCGTACTTGAGAGCGTTGGCCAGTGCTTCCCGCACGACCCGGTACGCCACCGTTCGGACGGATGACCCTACGCGAACGCTCCGGCGCGCGGTCGAGGATGACCGTACGCCGGAGCGCTGAAGCGCGGAGCCTCGGAGTGCGCGGAGCCCCGGAGCGTCCGGAGCCCCGGAGTGTCCGGGGTGTCCGGAGTCCCGGAACCCTGCCCACGCCCCATCCCCATCCCTATCCCTTCACGGCCCCCGACGTCAGCCCCCGGATGAACGACCGCTGCAGGGCCAGGAAGGCGAGCACCGACGGCACCATCGCCAGGAACGCGCCCACCAGCAGTACGCCGATGCCCACCTGGTCGTCCGAGCGCAGGGAGCGCAGCGCCAGTGGCAGGGTGTACTGCGCCGGGTCGGTGGCGACCAGCAGCGGCAGCATGTACTGGTCCCAGATCATCGTGAAGCCGAAGATGCCGATCACACCCAGGGCGGGCCGGCACAGCGGCAGGACGACCTGCCAGAAGATACGGAACTCGCCCGCACCGTCCAGCCGTGCCGACTCCTCCAGCTCCTTGGGGATCTCCTTCATGAACTCGGTCATCACCAGGATCGAGAAGCCCCACGCCGCCACCGGCACGATCATGCCGGCCAGCGAGCCGACCAGACTGATGTGCACCACCGGCAGATCCGCCAGCAGCACCGACAGCGGTACGGCCAGCACCTCCTCCGGCAGCATCATCGTCGCCAGGATGAGCACCAGCACCGCCGCGGAGCCCCGGAACCGCTTACGGGCCAGCGCGTAACCGGCGAAGACACTCACCAGGACCTGCAGGGCCAGGCCTCCGCCGACCACGATGAACGAGTTGAGGAGGTAGTCCAGAACGTTCCGGTCGATCGCCCGTTCCAGGTTGTCCAGGGACAACCGGTCGGGGAACAGCGTGAACTGCGTCGGATCCACGGTCGGCGTGAAGGCGCCGACCATCAGCGCCAGCAGCGGCCCCGCGAAGACCGCGAACAGGGCGGTGAACAGCACGAACCGCAACCCCCGGGCCCATGGCCCGCGTGCCTCCTGGAGGCCGAGCGCCGTCTCGTTCCTCATCGGGCCTCCCTCCGGCGCAGGCGCGACGCGATCGTCAGCGCCAGCAGAATCACGAACAACAGGACGGTTCCGGCCGCCGCGACCCCCAGCTCGTTGCGTTCGAGCCCGAGCTTGTACACGAGCGTCAGCAGCACTTCCGTCGAGCCGTCGGGCCCGCCGTTGGTGAGCAGGAACACCTCGGTGAAGATGCGCAGCCCCCGGATCGCGGCCAGGGTCAGCAAAATCGCGAACACCGGCCGCAACCCGGGCAGCGTCACGTGCCAGATCCGGCGGAAACGCGAGGCGCCGTCGACCGCCGACGCCTCGTAGAGCACCCGGTCCACGCCGGCCAGCCCCGCCAGGAAGATCATCATGTCGTACGGAGCGCCCCGCCAGATGCCGACGAAGGCGATGGACGCCAGCGAACTGTCCGGCGAGTTGAGGAACTCGCTGGGCCCCATGCCGAAGACGGACAGCACCGAGTTCAGCGCCCCGCCCTCGGCCGGGTAGTACATGACCCGCCACACCTCGGCCACCACCGCCATGGCCGTGACCACCGGAAGGAAGATGGCCGACCGGATGAACCACAGGGACCGGCTCTGACCCTCCAGCAGCAGGGCCAGCGCCAGCCCGATGACGATCGAGCCGGCAGTCGTGGCCACGGCCAGGACCAGCGTGTGCCACACGGCCGCCCCGAAGTCGGCGCTGCCCGCGATCTCGGAGTAGTTCTCGCCGCCGACATACGTGTTACCGAGGAACGGCCGGACTTCCTGGAAGCTCATCTGCACGGCCTGCGCCATGGGAATGAACTTGAAGTACAGGAAGAGCAGCAGGGCCGGCGCCAGGAAGAGCCATGGCGTCGCGGCCCGGCGCAACCGCATCTTCACCGGCGGGTCCGTACGGAGCGGGCGCCGGACGTCCGGCTTGCGCGACGCCCGCGCCTCGGTCACCGTCATCAGCCCTTGGCCTCCTGCTTCTCGAGCTCGGCGTCGATCTCGCCGGCCAGCTCGCCCATCGCCTTGCCCACGTCGCGCGAGCACTCGGAGACCACGCCGTTGAGGCCCTCGGAGGAGATCTGCCGGACGGTGGCCCAGTTGGGCATCGCCGCCGCGTTGCGGCCGGAGTCGTCGTAGACCTTCTGGAAGACGTCCCAGCGCGGGTCCTTCCGCTCGGCGGCGCCGTCCACCTTGGTGTTGACCGGCAGCCGTACGATGACGCCGCCGTTGTCGATCCCCATGCCGATCTTCTGACCGGCGGGGGAGGCGGCGAACTCGGCGAACTTCTGCTGCCCGCTCTCGTTGCCCGAGCCGGCCATCAGGTAGACGTTCTCGCCCTCCGCCAGGGCGGCACTGCCGCCGACGCCGGGCGGGGCCGCGACCACCTCGTACTTGTCCTTGCCCAGCGACCCGTCGAAGCGCGGCAGCATGTACGGCCCGGTCAGGTAGATCCCGCCCTTGCCGCTCTCGAACACGGTGTGCGTGGTGGAGGTGTCCGCCGTACTGGCGCCCGGCTGGACGACCTTGGAGTCACAGAACATCGCCTGGAGCTTCTCGACGGCCTTCACCGACGCGGGCTCGTCGATCGCGGCCACATAACCGTCGTTCCGCTTATTGACGAAGTCACCGCCCTCCGACCACAGCATGGTGGAGAACCACCAGGTCAGATAGCCGCGAGTGGTGGTCCCCGGTACCACCATCCCCGCGGTGTCGTTCCGTCCGTTGCCGTCCGGATCCTCCTTGGTGAACTTGACCGCCAGATCGGTCAGTTCGTCCCAGGAGGTGGGAATGTCCGCTCCCACCTTCTCCCGCCAGTCCTTGCGTATCAGCAGCGCGAAGGCCTGCGAGTTGAAGGGGACTCCGTAGTACTTGCCGTCGTATCCCTGCGCCGCCTGCCAGGCCCGGTCGGCGAGGTGGGCGCCCCCGGCCACGTCCTTGCGCTCGACCTCACGGACCAGCCCCTGGGTCACCAGGTTCCCCAGCTGGCCGGTGTCGTTGATGACGATGTCCGGCAGGTCCTTCTGCGCGGTGCGCTGCTGGAGCTTGGTCTCGAAATCCGTCGCACCGACGGCGACCAGCTTCGCCTCGATGCCGCTCTCCTTGGTGAACGCCTTGGTAAGGGCCTCCGCCGACTCCGCGGCGGGGCTGCCGGCGTCCTGCCGGATCCAGACCTCCAACGGCTGTGATTCATCCTGCTGTTGTCCCGATCCGCCTGAGGAACACGCGGTGGCGGTGGCGGCGAGTGCGAGAACGGCGGCGATGGCGCCGAACCGCCGCGCTCCTTCTGGCTTGCGGAGTTGCTTCGACACGGGAGCTCCGTCCATTCCGTACGGGCGAGGTGGCCGGACTCTACGCACAGACATGGCTCGAATCAATAGAATGAACGGAATTTACATACATGAACGACGAGGGGTGGGCGGAGCCCCGGAATCACGTCCGCTCCCACCCCCGCTGCCCTCGCACGGCACCATGGGACGCATGGCCGACGACAACCGGATCGTGAACACCCACCAGTTCGAGGCGTGGAACGGCTACGAGGGCCGGCACTGGGCCGAGCACCAGTCGCGCTACGACGGACTCAACGACCCCGCCAACGCCCCGCTCCTGGACGCCGCCCGCATCCGGGACACGGACAGCGTCCTGGACATCGGCTGTGGCAACGGCCGCCTCACCAGGCTGGCCGCCCGCACCGCGGCCCGCGCCGTCGGCGTCGACCTGTCCGCCCCCATGCTGGACCGGGCCCGCGCGAGCGCCGCCGACGAAGACCTCACCAACGTCACCCACATCCAGGCCGACGCCCAGATCCACCCCTTCGAACGCGGGTCCTTCGACGTCGCCCTGAGCCGCTTCGGGGTGATGTTCTTCGCCGACCCGGTCGCCGCGTTCGCGAACATCGGCGACGCCCTGCGCCCGGACGGCCGCCTGGCCTTCGTCTGCCCGCAGCCGGTGGCCGCCATGGACCAGTCAACGATCTTCACGGCCGTGTCCGAACACGTCGCCCTGCCCGACTTCTCGGAGAACCAGAAAACCGGTCCAGCCGCCTTCGCGGACCCCGCGCGCACCACACGGGTCCTCAGCGAGGCGGGCTACCAGCGGACAGTCGTCGCCCCGCTCGAAGTGCACCAACGCTGGGGCACCACCGCCCCGGAAGCGGCCGCCTTCCTCTTCGGCTGGGGCCCGATGCGCCACTGGCTGCGCGACGCGGCCCCCGAGTCGGTCACCCGCGCCCACCGGGCCGCCACGGACGCCTTCCGCGCCTACGAGACGAGCGAGGGCGTGCACCTCACGGCCCGCTACTGGCTGGTGACCGCCACCTGGCCGGGCACACCGGGGGAGCCCGCGTAACCGCACCGGGCACTCGAGCGAGGGGCGCGGGCGGCGCGGGCGCGGGCCTCGCCGTCGGAGGCGTCTTCTTCCTCTCCTCTACCTTCCGCCCCCGGCCGCACCGCCAGGACCACGTGACCCTGCCTCCGCCGACCGCCGCGGCCCCGCCCCCGGAACTGCGCGCGTAGGCGGGGCGAGCCGGAACGACGCGGAAGAGTCGTCATGCGCGACGGGGCGTGCCGGGACAGCGGCCACTTTCCCCTGCCTGTTCGCCCACGTGTGCCACTGAGCCCCGACGTCCGTGTGTTCTGAGCGGCAGCCGCAATCCCGTTTGCCGGGAATCCGGTGCCCGCTGCCGCCGGGGAGTGAGGATGGTGCGCCACCCGCCCGGAGTCGGCCCGTGGGCTCAGGTGAGGGCGGCCGCCAACAGGGCGAATGCGGCGATGATGACGGCTACGCGGACGTAGTGGAAACGGTCCCAGCGGTTCATCTGCTGCTTCCAGTCGGCGGGCCGGTTCTCGGGGGTCCACGTCTTGCCCTGGTTGTTGATCGGGACGAGCAACAGGATCGACATGATCACGCTGAGGATGAGCAGCGCGCCGGCGATGACGACGAGGCCGGCGCCGGGGCGGTGCCATCCGGCGATGGCCCACACCGTGACGAGGACGAGCGAGGTGATGTACCAGACCGGCATGACCGCGCCGAGCATCCGGCCCCCGTGGGCGCGGCCGAGTTGGCCACTGTCCTCTGGGAGTGCGTCGAGGATCCGGTTGACGACGAAGGCGACGGAGAACTCCACCCCCACCATCACGCCGACGACCACGGTGGTGAACACCTCGAGTGCGTTGAGCATGATGATCCTCCTGATATCTAGCATTGCTAGCCGATGAGGCAACGCTAGTACTACTGCCGCTCGATTGTCTAGCGATGCTAGGATCGAGTCATGTCGGTACAGGAACGCAAGCAGCGTGAACGGGCGGAGCGCGAGCGGCTCATCGTGGCGACAGCCCGCGAACTTGCCGAGCAGCAGGGCTGGGACGCGGTCACCACCCGCCGGCTCGCCGAGCGCATCGAATACAGCCAGCCCGTCCTCTACAGCCACTTCCGCGGCAAGCGCGAGATCATCGGCGCTGTCGCCCTCAAGGGCGCTGCCGAGATGGCCGCGGCGCTGCGGGCCGCGACCTCCGCCGCGGACGGACCGCGCACCCGGGTCGCCGCCCTCGCCCGCACCTACCTCGAGTTCGCCGAACGCAACCCGGCGGTCTACGACGCCATGTTCCAACTGGACGGCGGCCTGGCCTTCGCGAGCGAGGACACCCCGGAGCCTCTGAAGGACGCCTTCGCCGTCCTGCTGGAAAGCCTTGGCGAGGTCGCCGGGGACGGTGTCCACCCGGGACTGCTCACCGAGGTGTTCTGGGCGGCCCTGCACGGGCTGGCCACCCTGACCCGGGCGGGACGGCTGCCGCCGGAATACACCGAGCCGAGGGTGGAGCTGCTGGTCGACCGGCTTGCCGCCGTGCTCTGACACACCACGCTTCCGGCGCACGTGCGCCTCTGGCCTGCGAGCTGGTCGCGACGCTCCGGGAGCACATCAAGGAGTTCGGCACGGCCAGAGACAACAGCAGGCTCTTCCAGAATGAGCGCGGCGACGTGCTCGGTACCTCCAGCTACTGGCGCGTGTGGCAGGAAGCCCGACCGATCGCGCTTCCGCCAGACAAGGCGTGCTCCCCGCTCGGTCAGCGCCCGTACGACCCGCGGCACAGCGCGCAACCACGGCTACCAGCCCATAGCCTTCTCGATCTTCCTGTTAACCAGCTCCCCCGCATGTGTCACTACCCAGGGTGACCACTGAGCGAGCTCAGCTGGTTCCTCGTGTATACGCTCCGCCTCCCTGGCTACGCTGACCTTTGGTCACGGAGCGTATCCGTGAAGATCATGGTCTCACTGTGTCTACGTCTCAAATGGACCGAATTGTATAATGGCGAGCGGATCTTGCGTCTTCCCTCTCGAAAGCGAGAGGTTTGACGCAAGCCCTTGGGAGGGTGACACTGGTTGCGTGTTCTCTCTCGTATGCAAGAGGGAAGACGCAAGGAGGTGGGAACGTGGAGTACGTGTCCGTGAGGCAGGCTGCCGATGGGCTAGGAGTGCACGACTCACGTGTGCGTCAGCTGCTGCACGCCGGCAAGCTCCAAGGTTCCCGAGTGGGCGGCCGATGGCTTGTAGAGGCCGACAGCTTGCAGGATCGCAAGCGGGCTGCCCCTGAGTCGGGGCGACCGTTGTCTGCGCGCAACGCTTGGGGGGCTTTGGCGATCCTGTCTGGCTGTCGCCCGCTAGGCTTGTCGGACTCGGAGCGGTCCCGTCTCCACGCGCGGCTGCGGAGTCTTGCCGAGAGCGGAGAAGTCCCTGCCTCGCGGATCCGGAAGCTTCTTGCTTCAAGGGCTGACGTGAGGCGCTACCGGGTTCATCGGTCCCTGCTGCCAGCCCTGATCGAAAATAGGGACGTCGTGCGCGCTGGCGCGAGTGCAGCACCGCGAGTGGGAGCTGACTACGTAGCTCCAGGCCGAGCCGAAGTTTACGTGCACCCGGATCGAATTCGAGAGCTAGAGGAGGCCTTCGGCCTGGTGGCGGATGCCCAGCGAGGAAACCTGATCGTTCGAGTGCCGCCGGCCAGTGCTTGGCCGTTCCTGGTGCCAGATTCTCGAGCATCGCGCGAGGGACATGACGCCCCCGCTTCTGTGGTGGCGGTGGACTTGCTTGACGCGCAGGAAGATCGAGCCAGCGTCGCGGCGGAAGGCATCCTGAAACCGTTGCTGGCGTCCTCGGCGTTGGGTGGTCGGCGCAGAGGTGAGTGAGCCGAGAGTCCGCATCGTCTCGGACTTGCTGACAGGAACGGTTGCCGGGCTTTGGAGCACGCTCCTGGATCTGTCTGAGAGGGTGTCTAGTGACTGGACCCTGATCGGCGGGCAGATGGTGCTTCTTCACGGGCTGGAGCACGGCAGAACCCCGCCAGGCGTGAGCCTTGATCTCGACGTCCTGGCTGACGTGCTTTCCAATCAGAAGAGCCTCCGTCTGCTCGTTGCCGCGCTAGAGGCGTTGGGCTTCGAGTCGACAGGGGTCTCGCCTGAAGGCAAAGCGCACCGGTACAAGCGAGTTGATGGCGAAGGGGTGCTCGCGGTTGACCTCCTTGCTCCGGACAACCTCGGAGAGCGAGCCGATCTCACAACCACGCCGCCGGGTTCGACTTTGGAGGTGCCTGGTGGTCGGCAGGCAGTGCATCGGACCGAAGCTGTGACGGTTCAGCTGGATGGTCGGGTTGGGGTAATTTATCGCCCCAACTTGTTGGGGGCGATTGGAGGGAAGGCTGCTGCCTTGACCATCCCTACTGCCCCGAAGGACAAGCACTACCGGGACTTTGAAGTTTCCCCGTGATCTCGGACACGTGATCGCTATGCCGCGAGAGCGTGCTGGTGCCGTTGCCTGGTTTCGGCCGGGGTGAGGTAGCCGAACG